>NZ_DAIPZB010000022.1:0-71547 GCF_036782435.1 Pinisolibacter sp.
AGGGCGCTTCTCTCGTCGGGCTCGCCCGACGAGAGCCCGAAAACGAAACGGGGCGCCCAGAGGGCGCCCCGAAGCGATTGCCGTGATCCGTGGATCGATCAGCAGGAGTAGTACATCTCGTACTCGACCGGATGCGGGGTCATCTCGTAGCGCATCAGCTCTTCCCACTTGAGCTCGATGTAGCTGTCGATGAAGTCCGGATCGAAGACGCCGCCGGCGGTGAGGAAGGCGTTGTCCTTCTTCAGGCTCTCGAGAGCCTCGCGCAGCGAGCCCGACACGGTCGGGATCTTCTTGAGCTCCTTCGGCGGCAGGTCGTAGAGGTTCTTGTCCATCGCCGAACCCGGATGGATCTTGTTGATGATGCCGTCGAGGCCGGCCATCAGCATCGCCGAGTAGGCGAGGTAGGGGTTGGCGGTCGGATCCGGGAAGCGGACCTCGATGCGCTTGGCCTTCGGCGAGTTGCCCCACGGAATACGGACCGAAGCCGAACGGTTGCGGGCCGAGTAGGCGAGGAGCACCGGCGCCTCGTAGCCCGGGACCAGACGCTTGTAGGAGTTGGTCGACGGGTTGGTGAAGGCGTTGAGCGCCTTGGCGTGCTTCAGGATGCCGCCGATGTAGTAGAGGCAGGTCTCGGAGAGATCGGCGTACTGGTTGCCGGCGAAGGTCGGCTTGCCGTCCTTCCAGATCGACTGGTGGACGTGCATGCCCGAGCCGTTGTCACCGAAGACCGGCTTCGGCATGAAGGTCGCGGTCTTGCCGTAGGCCTGGGCGACCTGATGGATCGCGTACTTGTAGATCTGCAGGTGGTCGGCGACGCGGGTGAGCGGGGCGAACTTGATGCCGAGCTCGTGCTGGGCCGAAGCGACCTCGTGATGGTGCTTCTCGACCGAGACGCCCATCTTGGCCATCATGGCGAGCATCTCGCCGCGGATGTCCTGGCACGAGTCGAGCGGCGGGACGGGGAAGTAGCCGCCCTTGGTCTTGACGTGGTGGCCGAGGTTGCCGCCCTCGTACTCGGTGTCGGTGTTGGTCGGCAGCTCCGGATCGTCGACCTGGAAGCCGGTCTTGTACGGGGTGGCCGAGTACTTGACGTCGGAGAAGATGAAGAACTCGGCTTCGGGGCCGAAGTAGGCGACGTCGCCGATGCCGGTCGACTTCAGGTACATCTCCGCCTTCTTGGCGATACCGCGCGGATCGCGGCCGTAACGCTCACCCGAGGGCTCGAGGATGTCGCAGACGATGACCAGAGTGGTCTGCGCGAAGAACGGGTCGATGAAGGCGGTCTCCGGGTCCGGGATGAGGACCATGTCGGACTCGTTGATGGCCTTCCAGCCGGCGATCGACGAACCGTCGAACATCGTGCCGTCGGCGAAGATGTCCTCGTCCACGAGCGACACGTCGAAGGTGACGTGCTGCCACTTGCCGCGCGGATCGGTGAAGCGGAAATCGACGTACTTGACGTCCTGCTCCTTGATGAGAGCGAGAACGTCCTTCGCGGTCTTCGTCATGGGAAATTTCCCTTTCGTGGTGTGTGCTCGGGTCCGAGTGCCGGCCGGTGCGCGTCCGCTTGCCGGGTGGAGGAAGATGAGACGGGGGGAGGATCTAGCTCGTCGCTCAGATCGCGTCGAGTCCCGTTTCACCGGTACGGATTCGCACCGCTTCTTCGACGTTGGAAACGAAGATCTTGCCGTCGCCGATCCGCCCGGTCTGGGCGGCCTTGCGGATCGCGTCGACGGCTTTCTCCACCGTCTCGTCCGGCAGAACGATCTCGACCTTCACCTTGGGAAGGAAGTCCACGACGTATTCCGCACCGCGGTACAGTTCCGTGTGACCCTTCTGCCGGCCGAAGCCCTTCGCCTCGGTGACGGTGATGCCCTGGAGGCCGACCTCCTGGAGCGCTTCCTTCACCTCGTCGAGCTTGAACGGCTTGATGATCGCCTCGATCTTCTTCATCGCGTTCCGATACTCCGAAGAAATGTGTGGGATCGGTCGAAAAACCGACCCGCGCCTGTCGTTAGCACACCCCGTGCCACACGCCGATGCTCCGGCCGGCTTCCCGATCGGGCGGAGATTGTAGGGCTTTTCTCGCGTGCAGCGCAGCGTCGAGAACTTACGATGCAGGACAATGTTTGGGCAATTGAAAATTTTTTGTGCAGTTGCGCTGCACAAAATGCCATCCGCTCGGTCACTTCCCCCTGGTCGTGACGGGTGCGAACGCGTGGGGCGGCGACCGGGCGGCGGCGGCGGGCTGGAGCCGCGCCGCGGAATGACGCATATCTTGGCCGAACCGAGTGGAGAGAGCCGGACGTGATCGAACTCCTCACCCCTGCGGAGATGGGCCGCGCCGATCGTCTGACCATCGAGGCGGGAACCCCGGGCATCCGCTTGATGGAGGCGGCCGGGCGCGCCGTCGCCGACGCGGTCGGCCACCGCTTCGCCGTCGGCACGCGGGTCGTGGTGCTGTGCGGTCCGGGCAACAACGGCGGCGACGGCTTCGTCGCGGCGCGGATCCTGCGCGAACGCGGCTACGTCGTGTCGCTCCTGCTCTTCGGCGACCGCGACCGGCTCGCCGGCGACGCGCGCGCCGCGGCGGAACGATGGCCGGGGGCGGTGGATGCGGCGAGCGCCGCCGGGGTGGCGCGCGAATTGCCGAAATGCGGGGTGGTGGTCGACGCGCTCTACGGCGCCGGCCTGTCGCGGCCGCTCGACGGCGAAGCGCGAGCGATCGTCGAGGCGGTGAACGCGACACGTCGTCGGGTGATCGCCGTCGATCTGCCGTCCGGCATCGACGGCGCCACCGGGCGGGTGATGGGGGCGGCGGTGCGCGCCGAACTCTCGGTCACCTTCTTCCGCATGAAGCCGGGACATCTCCTGCTGCCGGGTCGGCTCCATTGCGGCAAGGTGATCACCGCCGACATCGGTATCCGGCCGTGGGTGCTGAAGGAGATCGCGCCGAAGACCTCGCGCGACGCGCCGGAGGGGTGGCGCGACCATCTCCACGCCCCGGGGCTCGGCGATCACAAATACAGCCGCGGCCATGCGGTCGTGGTGTCCGGTCCGATGACCCGCACCGGCGCAGCGCGGATGGCGGCGGATGCGGCGCTCAGGGCCGGTGCCGGGCTCGTCACGTTGGCCTCGCCGCCGGATGCGCTGGTCGTCAACGCCGCGCATCTGACCGCCGTCATGCTCGCCCGCATGGACGGGGCGGCAGGTCTCGCCGAGATCCTGGCCGATGCGCGCAAGAACGCCGTCGTCCTCGGCCCGGCGCTCGGGGTGGGCGAGGGCACCGCCGCTCTCGTCGCCGCCGCGGCGGCGAGCCCGGCCGCGGTCGTCCTCGACGCCGACGCCCTGACGACGATCGCCGCCGATCCGACCGCGAGTTTCGCGGCGATCGCCGGACGCGCCGCCCCGGTGGTGCTCACCCCGCACGAGGGTGAATTCGCCCGGCTCTTCCCCGATCTCGATCCGCGCGCCGGCGGTGCGGATCTCGCCAAGACCGAGCGGGCGGCGCGGGCGGCGGCGCGCTCCGGCGCGGTCGTCGTCCTGAAGGGGGCCGACACGGTGATCGCCGCCCCCGACGGCCGCGTCGCCATCGCCGACAATGCGCCGGCCGATCTCGCCACCGCCGGCTCCGGCGACGTCCTCGCCGGGATCGTCGGCGGTCTCCTCGCCCGCGGCCTGCCCGGTTTCGACGCGGCCTCGGCGGCGGTGTGGTTGCACGGCGAATGCGGCCGCCGCGCCGGCGCGGGCCTGATCGCCGAAGATCTCGCCCGCCACCTCGCTCCCACCCTCGCCGACCTCTACGAGGCGGAACGGCGGCGCGGTTGGGAGACGGCGGACGAGGACGGCGAAGACGACGAGATGGGCGTCGGCGGAACGGATTGAAATAGCGGATTGTGCAGCCGTGTAATTACACGCGAGAGTATTGCGTTCCTCCGTGCCATACCGGATCGTGTCCTCGGCCCGAGTTGAGCCGGAGGAGTAGGTCACATGGCACGGGGGAGTGGAGTTTCGGCCGCCGCGGTCGCGGCGGTGTTGTCGTCCGGATTGGTCGGTTGCGGGGCGATCCCGGGGTCGGAGACTCGTTACGGACCCGCCCAGACGTTGGATACCACCGACGTCGAGACGGAGACGAAGCGACAATCGGACGTCATGCAGGCTTTCGCGGCGGGGGCCGGATACAAGAACGCGGACAAGAATAACGATATCGCTCCGATTCACGACCCGCGTTGGTACGACGTGACGCTCGCCGGCTACAATTACGTCGACGAGAAGTGCGACGCCTATCTGCGCCAACTCTTCATCCTCGATCGCGAGAAGACGCGCGCGAAGGACAGTATCGTTCAGGTCGACAAACTCACCGGGGCGATCCTCGGCGCATCGGGCGCTGCGCCGGCGTCGATCCAGATCGTGGCGCAGGCGTTCGGCTTCGGCTCGACGATGACCACGATCATGGCCGACAGCTATCTCTATTCGGTGCCGCTGCCGACGCTGTTCACCACCGAGGAGCGGCTGCGCAAGGTCTATCGAGACGAGGCTGCCGCCAATCGTGCCGCGATCGACAACCGAGCCGCCGCCTATCAGAGCGTCCGCGGTTATCTCGCGCTGTGTTTCCCGCAGACGATCGAGTCCAAGGTGATCGGTGCGGTGGCGGCGGCGACGGTCACGCCGAGTGACGGCAAGAGCGGCGACACGCCGAAGAAGAACGGCGCCATGCCGCCGAAGAAGGGAGCGTCGAGCTCCATTCTCCTACAGATGAACGCGAAGTGACCGCGAACAGGGCGGTAGCCTCGGTCGGGGAGACGTGGTCGGGGCGACCGATCGAGTTCGCCCGGGCGCGCCGTCGCGTGTCTCAGCGGGTGGGCGGGGCGGGGGCGATGCGCCGGCGGCCGAGGATCACGACCGCGATGCCGCCGAGAACGGCGATCGACGCCGCGGCGAGACGGAGGGCCGCCGGCTCGCCGAGGAGGAACACCGCGAGGATCGCCGCGATCGGTGGCACCGAGAGTTGCACGGTCGCGGCGATCGAGGCGGTGAGCGAGGGGAGAGCCGCGTACCAGATGGCGTAGCCGAGGCCCGATGCGAGCGCGCCGGAGGCCAGCGCCCAGACCACGCCGGCGGGATCGAGGGATCTCGTTCCCGAAGCGAACAACGCGACGAGAAGGGCGAAGGGAACGGCGCGCAGGAAGTTCCCGGCGGTCGCGGCGAGCGGATCCGCGACGCCGCGCCCGCGCAGCGAGTAGACGCCCCAGGCGATGCCGGCGAGCGCCATCATCGCGGCGGCGAGCGGGTCGGGCGCGCCGAGGCCGGGCAGTACGAGCACGACGAGACCGCCGACCGCGACGAGGAGCCCGAACGACTGGATCGGGCGGAAGCGTTCGCCGGCGGCGAAGGCCCGGCCGATCATCGTCGCCTGGACCGCGGCGAACAGAACCAGTGCGCCTGTCCCGGCCGGCAGCGTCAGATAGGCGAAGGAGAAGAAGATCGCGTAGGCGAAGAGGGCGAGGGCGGAGAGCCAGCTTCCGGCCCTCGTCGGCGATCCGCCGCGCAGGCCGACGATCACCGCCAGAACCAGGGCGCCGGAGGCGATGCGGATCGCGGTGAAGCTCGCGGCATCGATGGTGGTATCGCGCAGAGCGAGGCGGCACAGCAGCGAATTGCCGGCGAAGGCGATCATCGCGGCGCTCGTGAGAGCGGCGATCCGGAATGTCGTCATGCCCGTCCGGCCGAGGCCGCCCCCTCTTCGTCCCTCGTCCGACGAGCGACATCACCGGTGTCGCGCTCTGTCAACCGTGCGCCGCAGGAGAAAGCGGACGGCGCGAGCTTCGGTCCGGTCACGCGGTCACTTGCAATGCCCACATGCTTCGCGCTACCTCCGAGGCCGTGCGGGTGTGGTGGAACTGGTAGACACAACGGATTTAGGTTCCGTCGGCGCAAGCCTTGGGGGTTCGAGTCCCTTCACCCGCACCACTCCTTGCCCTTCGCCGCGTACTCGTGGCCACGGTCGGCCCTCGGCCCCGGGGCCGGCCCGGCTCGCCGTTCGATGCGGCGGGATCGACGACGTGCGCCGTGTTCGTCGACACGATGACGTGATCGCGTGCTCCGACACGGAATGCTTGTATTCATGGCGCACTCGTTCGACACTCACCGGGGTCATATCGCCGGGGGGCTCGTCATGAGTGTGCGATCTGGACGTCCGTCGTCTGTCGGGATCTTTCTTCTGCTGGCCGCGCTGCAGGGCGCGACCGTCGGGGTCGCATTCGCCGCCGACATCGAATGGTCGGTTCGAAATCGGTTTCCCTTTCTTCGCCACGAAGAGGATTTCCGGCGGCTCGAGGCGGGCCACATGCAGGCCGGGGAGGGCGGCCGCGACGCGTTCGTCGGTGTTCTCGAAGCCGAGCATCGGCTGTCGAAGGGCGTCGAAGGGGCGAACTGGGCGCGCTCGCTGACGTCGACGGCGAATGGTCGCGTCTGTTTCGATCAGGGCCGGAGCAACGGCTACGGCGGCCTCGTCGAGAAATGCGTCCTCCATTTCGACGGCGAGAAGCCCTACGAGACGACCTACGTCAATCCGATCAGCCATCTCGTCGCATTCCAACTGAATGGTTCGGCGGACGAGCTGGCCGGGGCGCGATGCGAGTGGACCTTCGGGTCGCGTGAGGTGGAGCCCTTCACCGGGCCCTGTGACGCGCGGTTCAGCCGGCGCATCCCGCGCAAGATCGACCGCGCCGACGGCAGCCGGGTGATCGCTCCGACCGGCGTCTCCGTGAAGATCTCGCGGGCGGGTGCCGAGGATCGCGTCGTCGGGAGCGAGGTCGCGGTCCGCGACCTCATGATCGTCGGCATGGGCGATTCCATCGCCTCGGGCGAGGGCAATCCCGACAGGCCGGTCCAACTCTCCCAGAAAGGGTTCTGCTTCCGGCGGTTCCTCACCGGTGGCGCGGACGATTTCAATCGGCCGAGCCGGGCCGGGGTCTCGGAGACCGGCATCGCGCGAGCCTGCCCTCCGGACGACGAGCCGACCGGAGATCCGATCGCCGAACGCGAAGCCTGGGATGCGACCGGCGCCGATTGGTTGTGGCGGCGCTGCCATCGCTCGATGTTCGGCTACCAGATGCGCAGCGCGCTCGCCGTGGCGATCCGCAACCGCCACGCTTCGGTGACCTATGTTCCGCTCGGCTGTTCGGGTGCGGAGATTCGGGCCGGGGTGCTCGACATCCAGGATGCCCGCGAGAAGAAGCGTCGCCGCGGCTGGAGCGACGGCGGCACCGTCGATTCCCAGCGCAACGTCATCTCGCAACTCCTGAACATCGGGTCTCGGCGCAATCGTGTGCGAGAGGTCGATGCGGTCCTTCTCACGATCGGTGCGAACGACGTCGGCTTCTCGGGTCTGGTCGCGGACGTGTTGTTGGACCCCGCCGCCAAGGAGCGCGGGGTAATGGGCTCGACGATCGTCGAGCCGGCCACGGCGCGCAAGGCGATCGTCGACAAGCTGAGGTCCGATTTCGTCGAACTCCGCGCCTTCCTGCACTTGGTCGTCGGCCCAGACCTCTCCAAGGTCGTCTACACCGCCTACGCCAACCCGGCTCTGAAGGGCATCGACGCGTCCGGACGACCCGTCGCCTGCGGATCGGGACGACAGGGCGTCGACGTCCATCCGGCCTTCTCCGTCGACGGCACGAAGCTCGCCGAGACGGCGAAGTTCGTGGACGGCGAATTCATTCCGGCGCTCGAGACTCTGGCGACCTGCCGGAAGGTGAGCGGATCTCCGGTTCCGGTGAATTGCGACGATGCCGAAAAGGATCGCATGACCTTCGTCGCCGAACATCGCGCCGCCTTCGCCACGCACGGGTTCTGCGCCACGGCGGCCAGCGATCCGGCGTTCGATCGCGACTGCTTCCGCGCATCGGGCGACAGTTTCGACGACACGAACCAGTCGAAGCCGCTGCGTTGCGACCGAGACCCGGACGCTTTCCGCACCTACGCCGAGCGAACCCGCTGGATCCGCACGCCCAACGACGCCTATTTCGCGGCGATGACCTATCCCTTCCGCAGGTCGAAGGCGCAACAGCCGTCCGATCTGCACGCCGGGCTGTGGGGCGTGTTGACCGGCGTCTACGGCGGCGCCATCCATCCGACCGCGGAGGGACACGCCGCGATGGCCGACGCGGTCGTTCCCAAGCTCGAGGGCGTGTTGAACCTCGGTCGATGAGGGGCTCGGCCGGGTCGTCCTCGGCCCGGCTCGGGCGAGCGTCGCGGCAGGGTGACGCGGGCCCCGATCGACCGTGCTCGGTGGTGCGTGAACGAAGTCTTAACCGAAACAGGGTTCGCTCGAAGGGGCGTTTCGTGCCTCGATTCGTTGGCGGGCGGATTTCTCATGCACACATCACAGGTAGAAATCGCCGACCCGGGCGTCTCGTCGGAGGTGTCCGTTCTCTTCGATCTCGCGCCGGTGTCGCTGTGGCTCGAGGACTATTCGGGCGTGAAGGCGCAGCTGGAGATGTGGCGCGCCGAAGGCGTCGAGGACCTGCGCGCCCATCTCCTCGCCGATCTCGACCGCGTCCGCGCCTGCACGGCGCTGATCCGGGTGGTCGAGGTCAATCGCCGGACCCTCGATCTCTACGAGGCGCCGGACCGGATCCGCCTCTATGCCGGGCTCGATCGCGTCTTCCGCGGAGAAATGCTCGCCGGGCACGTCGAGGAACTGATGCAGCTGTGGGAGGGCAGGGGCGGTTTCCGCGGTCAGGGCGTCAACTACACGCTCTGCGGACGCCGGCTCGACGTTCTCGTGAGCGGCAACGTGCTGCCCGGCTCCGAGACCGACTGGGCTCGCGTTCTCGTCGCGGTCGACGACGTCAGCGAGCGGGAGGCGGCGCGCCGGGCGCTGACCGCCAGCGACGCCCATGCCCGCGGCCTCTTCGATCATTCGCCGGTGTCGCTGTGGGTGGAGGACTTCTCCTCGGTCAAGCGGCTGGTCGACGAGGTGAGACACTGCGGCATCGAGGATTTCCGCACCTTCACCGACGTCCATCCCGAATTCGTCGAGCGCTGCATGAGCGAGATCCGGGTCCTCGACGTCAACCACGAGACGTTGCGGATCTTCTGCGCCGCCGATCGCGCCGTGCTTCTCAAGCGCAAGCACGAGATCTTCCGCGACCGCATGCGCCAGCCGTTCCGCGAACAGCTCGTCGACCTGTGGAACGGCAAGCTGATGCAGCGGCGTGAGGTGATCAACTATTCGCTCGAGGGCGACGAGCTGCATTTTCTCATGCAGTTCTCGGTGCTGCCCGGCCACGAGGACGACTGGGCCCAGGTCCAGGTGGCGTTGACCGACATCACGGCGCGCAAGAAGGCGGAGGCCTACCTGGAATTCCTCGGCAAGCACGACGTGCTCACCAAGCTGCACAACCGCTCCTTCTACGTCGACGAGATCGATCGCCTGCAACGCGGCGGCCCGGCGCCGGTGACCATCGTGCTGGCCGATCTCAACGGCCTGAAGGAGGTCAACGACGGCTTCGGCCACGCCGCAGGCGATCATGTGTTGCGCCGCGCCGGCGAGATCCTCGCCTCGGCGGCGACGGCGCCGGCGAAAGCCGCCCGGATCGGCGGCGACGAATTCGCCGTGATCCTGCCGGCGACCGACGAGCGCGGCGGGCAGGCGATGATCGACAACATCCGCAAGCTCAGCGAACTCAACAACCAGTTCTACGGCGGCGTGCCGATCAGCTTCGCCCTCGGCGTGGCCACGGCGCGGTCGGGCGAACGGCTCGAAGAGGTCGCCAAGCGCGCCGACGCCGACATGTACGAGGACAAGCGGCTCTACTACGCCGGTCGCGGCGGTTGATCCGCGCCGCAGGCCGGACGGGCCTTCCGGCGCGACGCCGGCGCGGACCCGATCAAGGGGACGAGGGGCCGGCGAGGCCCTTCTGCCAGCCGGCGATCGCGTCGACCGGATGGATCAGCTGGATCACGTTGAGGGTGAGGTTGTCGCGGATCGTCACCGCGGTGAAGATCTCGAAGGCGAGGGCGAGAGCGACGGTGCCGCGCGCCGGCAGGACGCGGGCGAGGGCGAAGCCGATCGCCGCCATCACCGTGTCGGACAGCGAATTGATCACGCTGTCGCCGGAATAGCCCTGGGCGAGCGCCTGCATCCGGTAGCGGTCGATCACCATCGGCGAATTCTCGACGAGTTCCCAACCGACCTCGAGGCCGAGCGCGATCGCCAGCCTCGACACGATCGACGCCCGCGGCAGGGCGAAGCGGGTCGCCGCGTAGAAGATCATCCCGTGGATGACGTGGCTGAAGGAATACCAGTCGGTGAGCTGTTGAGAGTTCTCCGGGCCGAGCACGTCGCCCACCCAGAGTCGGACCACGCCGCAGGCGCACAGCGTCGGTTGGCCCATGGCATGGAGCACCAGCCCCTGCAGCGTCAGCGCGGCGGCGAGGACCGCGGCGACGGCGAGGAGAGGGCGGAGGGTGGCGGTCGACGTCACGCGCGGTTCGTCCCGGATCGAGGGGTTTCGCGACCGCCGGAGACGGCCGTGCGGCGACGGTGGAGCAGGCGGGCCGGCGTGGCAAGTGCGGTGGCGGCGGCGGCCGCGACGGTCCCCGACATTCCGCTTGTCGGCGACGCGGCGGCGTGCCTATCGTGGCGCCGCCCGTACGGCGCGCGCGGGATGCCCGGCCCGGTCGGGCGAGGGAAGTGGGTGCGGCGTCCCCGCCGGGGCGAGGATCTCGGGAACATGGTGTCGATCACCTCGGTGTGGCGCGGACGGCGCGGCATGGATCGCCGGGCTCGCGACGCCGCGTCCGGACCTGCCGTTCGAGGTGGCTTCGCATGAGCCGCGCCGCCAACGCCGTCGATTTCTGGCGGGGCTTCGCCCTGATCGAGATCTTCGTCAATCACATCCCCGGCAATTTCTACGAGCACTTCACTCACAAAGCGCTGTCCCAGTCGGATTCGGCCGAACTCTTCGTGTTCCTCGCCGGGTGGTCGCTCACCCATGTCGTCGGGCCGCCCGACGATCCGCGCCCGACGCCGCGCCTGATCGGTCGCCTGTTGTTGCGCGCCGGCAAGCTCTACGCCGCCCACATGGTCATCGTCATGATGGCGATCGCCATGTTGGCGGTCTCGGCGCGATGGCTCGACAACCCGCTGATCCTCGAATGGTTCAACGCGGCCTCGGTGTTCTACGATCCCGTCGACACCCACGTCGGGCTGGTGCTGCTCACCCATCAGCTCGGCTATTTCGACATCCTGCCGCTCTACGTGGTGTTGTTGACGGCCTCGCCCGGCATCGCGCTGATCCATCGGCGATGGCCGAACGCGCTGTTGCCGCTCTCCTTCGCCCTGTGGCTCGGCGCGCTGGTCACCGAGACCACCTTCCGCACCTGGCCCTCGGAAGGCGAGTGGTTCTTCAACCCCTTGTGCTGGCAGTTCGATTTCGTCCTCGGCTTCCTGCTGGCGCGGGGGACTGGTCCCGGCGGCCGGGTCCGCCGCCATCTCGCCACGCTGCGCTGGGTCGCGATCCCGTTGGTCGTCGTCGCGGCGGTGTTGCGGGTGAAGGGGATCGCGGTCGATCCGACGCGGGTCCCCGAGCCGCATCTGCTGTTCGTCGACGCCAAGAGCTTCCTGAGCCCGTTGCGGCTCGTCCAGTTCCTGATGCTGGTGACGGCGCTGTCCGGCCTCTATCCCCACATCGCCCGCTGGGCCGGTCCGCTCGCGGGTGCGCTTTCCCTCCTCGGACGCAATTCGCTGCTGGTCTTCTGCATCGGCTCGATCCTGAGCCTCGCCGGACAGATCGGCCGCTTCGCGGCGCGCGGTGGTCTCGTCTTCGATACGGTCTTCGTCCTGGCCGGCATCGCGGTTCTGTTCATGGCGGCCCGAGCCGCGGACTGGTGGGAGCGTGCGCGATGAGAACATTGGTTCCGATCCTGGTGGTTCTCGTCGCGCTGATCGCCGGGGCGTCGACCCCGCGTGCGGCCGAGGAGAGCGCGCCGGCGATGGCGCCGATCCCGCCCGAATGCGTCGCCCCCGATGCCGAGGTCGCTTCTGTCGCGCCGCTGCCCGCCATCGCCAAGGCCCTGAGCGAACGGAAGAAAGTGGTGGCGTTGGCGATCGGCGGATCGGCGCTCGGCGTCGGTCGCAAGGGCGGCGACTACTTCGCGCTGGTCGAGACCTTCCTCGAGCAGACGTTCAAGGGGCTCGACGTCGTCATCGTCCAGCGCGGCGTCTCCGGCGAGTTGGCGCGCGACGCCGCCGAGCGCATCAAACTCGAGACGGCGCGCAGCGGGCCCGACGTCGTCTTCTGGCAGGTCGGGACCGCCGACGCGCTCGCCGGTGTCGACCCGCAAGAATTCGGCCAGACCCTGCGTGACACGATCGGCTGGCTGCGCGAGCACGATGTGGACACGGTGCTGATCGGATTGCATTATTCGCGCGCCCTCGCCCGCGATCCGCACTATCAGGCGGTGCGTGGCAAGGTCGTGGAGGTGGCGAAGACCGAGAACGTGCTGCGGATCAGCCGCTACGAGGTGATGGAGACGCTGGCCAAGATCCAGCAGAGCGCGCGACTGCCCGAGACCGACACGGAACTCACGGCGACGAGCTACAATTGCATGGCGGAATACCTCGCACGCTCTCTGGCGACCGGCATCTTCGGTCGCGCCAAGATCACGCCGCCGGCGCGGTCGCCGGACAAGCGGTGAGGCGCGAGGAGCGGGAAGGGCGAGATCGAACGTCGGCGAAAGATCGGCGGATCCGGAGGGAACGATGCGGAAGGATCGGTTGTTCGGAAGTGGGAAGTCGGGGAAGACGATGTCGATCGCGAGCGCACTTCTCGTCGCGGTCACCACGTTCCTGATGGCGACGGCGAGCGCGCGCGCCGAAATGCTCGCCAAGGGGCCGACCTGTTCGGCGCCCGCCTCTCTCCTGCGCCTGCAACGGCCGTTGCCGCATGTCGCGGCGCGTCTGGCCGACGGTGGTCCGCTCAAGATCCTCGCCTTCGGATCGTCGTCGACCCTCGGGTTCGGTGCGTCGACGCCCGAAACGACGTATCCGGCGCGCCTCCAGAGCGAACTGCGCCGCCGCCATCCGAAGAATGCGATCACCGTGGTGAACCGCGGCGTCAACGGCAACGAGACGCGCGAGATGATGCTGCGGTTCGAGATCGACGTGCTCGACGAGAAGCCCGATCTGGTCATCTGGCAGGCCGGGACCAACACGCTGCTCAACGGCCACGACATGTGGCCGGTGTTCCTCGACGTCCGCTCCGGGATCCGGCGGCTGCGCGCCCAAGGGGCCGACGTGCTGCTGATGAACCCGCAGTATTCGCCGCGGGTCCTCGCCCGGCCGGATCACCTGGCGATGAACGATCTGGTCGAGGTGATCGGGCGCGAGCTCGACGTCGACGTCTTCGATCGCTTCTCCATCATGCGCAACTGGGCCGAGGGCCAGCGCTATCCGATGGACACCTTCATCACCGCCGACGGCCTGCACATGAACGATTGGGCCTACGACTGCATCGCCAATCTCCTCGCCGACCTGCTCGACAAGGCGTCCGCCGGCTCGGTCGCCGCGAAGTGATCCCCTCGCGGCGACGGAATGCCGACGCTGCGACACCGTCCCGTGTCGGGTGGCGCAGTCGGGATGGGCGAAAACCGTCGTGCGAGCCGAAGAACCGGGGCCGTCACGCGTCTGGGACGTCGCCGTCGTCGAAGACGCCGCCCGACGGCCCGAACCTTCGGCTCGAGACCGTCGATACCGTCGCACAAGCGCGCCGGACCGCTTTTTTCCCTTGTCCTTCCGTCTCCCCACGCTTATGAAGCCCCACCACGGCGGGTTCGGACTCGTGGCCGTGCGCATGCGCGCGTCGTCCGCCCGTTTCCGCGACACAACGATTTCATCCAGGACGTCGATCCCATGCAGGTGACCGAAACCCTTTCCGAGGGCCTCAAGCGCGAACTCTCCATCACCGTGCCGATGGCCGACCTCGTCGATCGTCTCGACAAGCGTCTGGTGGAGCTCAAGGATACCGTCCGCATCAACGGCTTCCGCCCCGGCAAGGTGCCGACCGCTCACCTCAAGCGTCTCGTCGGCGCCCAGGAGATGGCCAAGATCGTCGACTCCGTCATCGGCGAGGCGATCCGCGACGTGGTCGAGGGCCGCAAGGAGCGCCCGGCGCTGAACCCCGACGTGGCGCTGGCCGAGGGCTGCGACGCGGAGAAGGTGGTGGCCGGTGAGGCCGACCTCGTCTTCAACGCCTCCTACGAACTGCTGCCGACCTTCGAGATCCTGGACTGGACCGCGATCGAGATCGAGCGCCCGGTGGTGACCGTCTCCGACGACGAGGTCAAGGAGCGCATCGACCAGCTCGCCGAGGGCAACCGTCCGTTCACCGACCGCGCCAAGACCGCCAAGGCGAAGAAGGGCGACAAGGTCAAGATCGACTTCGTCGGCACCATCGACGGCGTCGCCTTCGAGGGTGGTTCGGCCGACGACGTCGACCTCGTCCTCGGCTCGGGCCAGTTCATCCCCGGCTTCGAGGATCAGCTGATCGGCCACAAGACCGGCGACGACGTCACCGTCAAGGTCGCCTTCCCGGCCGACTACGGCGCGGCTCACCTCGCCGGCAAGGACGCCGAATTCGCCTGCAAGGTGAAGAGCGTCGCCTCGCCGGGCGACCTCGTGGTCGACGACGAGTGGGCCAAGGGCCTCGGTCTCGAGAGCCTCGAGAAGCTCCAGGAGATCGTGAAGGAGCAGATCGCGTCGCAGTACGCCGGCGCCACCCGCGCCAAGGTGAAGCGCGCGCTCCTCGACAAGCTCGACGAGCAGTACACCTTCGAGCTGCCCTCCAAGCTCGTCGAAGGCGAGTTCGAGAACATCTGGGCCCAGGCTCAGCAGGAACTCGCTCAGACCGGCAAGAGCTTCGCCGACGAGGGCACCACCGAGGACGAGGCCAAGGCCGACTATCGCAAGATCGCCGAGCGTCGCGTCCGCCTCGGTCTGGTTCTCTCCGAGGTCGGCGAGAAGCGTGAGATCAAGGTCACCGACGAGGAAGTGTCGCGTGCCATGATCGAGCGGGCTCGCCAGTTCCCGGGTCAGGAGAAGCAGGTGTTCGACTACTTCCGTTCGAACGCCATGGCGCTCGCCTCGCTGCGCGCCCCGATCTTCGAGGAGAAGGTCGTCGACCTGATCGTCTCCGAGGCCAAGGTCTCCGACAAGGAAGTGACCAAGGAAGAGCTGCTGAAGGAAGACGAGGAGGCGTGATCGAACGCCGATTCGAACGTCCTTCTCGCAGACGTGATCCGATGTGCGGCCCGCCTCTCCGGCGGGCCGTCGTCGTCAGGGGGCGAGGCTCACCATCATGGATCGCCAAGGCGTTGGTCGCAAAGGCGAATTCGTGGCGCCGGAAGCGCGTTGACGATATCGGTCGGTCGTCGGGGCGACGTCGCCCGCGCCCCTTCCTTCTCCGACCCCCAAGCTATATGTATCGAAAAACACGGGTTCGCCCGCGATCGCTCCGTCTCCCGGCGCGGTCGAGGCGGATCGAAGACGCCGCTCGCGACGCTCGTCGCCGAGACGGGTTGGTTCGAAGAACGTTCAGGTGAGCCGATGCAGGATCCGGTCGAGACCTACATGAGCATGCTGGTGCCGATGGTGGTGGAGACCACCAACCGCGGCGAGCGTGCCTACGACATCTATTCGCGGCTCCTCAAGGAACGCATCATCTTCATCACCGGGCCGGTCGAGGACTACATGGCCACGCTGGTCTGCGCCCAGCTGCTGTTCCTCGAAGCCGAGAACCCGAACAAGGAAATCGCCATGTACATCAACTCGCCGGGCGGTTCCGTCACGGCGGGTCTGGCGATCTACGACACGATGCAGTTCATCAAGCCGGCGGTGTCGACGCTGTGCATCGGTCAGGCGGCCTCGATGGGCTCGCTGCTCTTGTGCGCCGGCGAGAAGGGCTCGCGCTTCTGCCTGCCCAACTCGCGCGTCATGGTGCACCAGCCCTCGGCCGGTTTCCGCGGTCAGGCGACCGACATCGCCATCCGCGCCCAGGAGATCCTGTCGCTGAAGCAGCGCCTCAACGAGATCTACGTCACCCACACCGGGCAGACGCTGGAGGCGATCCACGAGGCGCTGGAACGCGACAACTTCATGACCGCCGAAGGCGCCAAATCCTTCGGTCTGGTCGACGACGTCATCACCTCGCGCTCGGCGCTCGAGGCGGCGGCGGGTTGATTTCGCGGGCGTCCGGACCCATGTTCGGAGCTTCGTGACGAAAAGTGCGCATCGCTCGCGCGGTGTGACGGGTCGATGACGGGGCGTCGCGGAGACGACGGCCCGCTTCGGCGGATGGAATGGCGCGGTCACTCCTCGTGGGAGGATGCCCGACCGACGACGGATGAGATGTGAGCGGCGCCGCCGCACGAGGGACGCGATCGACCGTTAAGACGGCTTTGATCATTGCCCCCTAGCATCGATCGGTCGAAGGGGAGGCGGATTCGCACGGCTCCGGCCACGGGCAAGGTGGCGGGACCGCGTGGGGCAGGGAAGGCGTCGGCGACGCCGGACGCGCTCCGCGAGAGGGCCGCGAATACGAGGTCGACGATGAGCAAAGTCACCGGAAGCGACACCAAGAACACTCTCTACTGCTCGTTCTGCGGCAAGTCGCAACACGAAGTCAGGAAACTCATCGCCGGACCGACGGTGTTCATCTGCGATGAATGCGTCGAGCTGTGCATGGACATCATCCGCGAGGAGAACAAGTCTTCGCTGGTGAAGTCGCGCGACGGCATCCCGACGCCCCGCGAGATCCGCAAGGTGCTCGACGACTACGTCATCGGCCAGGATCACGCCAAGAAGGTGCTGTCGGTCGCCGTCCACAATCACTACAAGCGGCTGAACCACGCCTCGAAGAACAACGACGTCGAGCTGGCGAAGTCGAACGTCCTGCTGATCGGTCCGACCGGCACGGGTAAGACGCTGCTGGCCCAGACGCTCGCCCGTATCCTCGACGTGCCGTTCACCATGTCCGACGCGACGACGCTGACCGAGGCCGGTTACGTCGGCGAGGATGTCGAGAACATCATCCTCAAGCTGCTGCAGTCGGCCGACTACAACGTCGAGCGGGCGCAGCGCGGCATCGTCTACATCGACGAGGTCGACAAGATCAGCCGCAAGTCCGACAACCCGTCGATCACCCGCGACGTGTCGGGCGAGGGCGTCCAGCAGGCGCTCCTCAAGATCATGGAAGGCACGGTCGCTTCGGTCCCGCCGCAGGGCGGCCGCAAGCATCCGCAGCAGGAGTTCCTGCAGGTCGACACGACGAACATCCTGTTCATCGTCGGCGGCGCCTTCGCCGGCCTCGACCGCATCATCTCGGATCGCGGTCGCGGCACCTCGATCGGCTTCAAGGCCAAGGTCCAGGCCCCGGAAGACCGCCGCACCGGTGCGATCTTCCGCGAGGTCGAGCCCGAGGATCTGGTCAAGTTCGGCCTGATCCCCGAGTTCATCGGCCGTCTGCCGATCATCGCGACGCTGGAGGACCTCGACGAGGCCGCGCTGGTCGAGATCCTGACCGCGCCGAAGAACGCGCTCGCCCGCCAGTATCAGCGGCTCTTCGAGATGGAGGGCGTCGAGCTCGTCTTCCACGAGGACGCGCTGAAGGCGATCGCCCGCAAGGCGATCGAGCGCAAGACCGGCGCGCGCGGCCTGCGTTCGATCCTCGAGGGTATCCTGCTCGAGACCATGTTCGAGCTGCCCGGCCTCAAGGGCGTCAAGGAGATCGTGATCTCGCCCGAGGTCGTGACCGGCAACGCCCGTCCGCTCTACACCTACGAGGACGAGGCGGAGGCGGCCACTTCGGCCTGATCCGGGCCTTCGCCGATCGATTTTCGCGGCCGCCCACCGTTCGTTCGGTTCGGGCGGCCGTATCGTTTTCGGGGCGCGGCCGAGTCCGCGACGTCGGAGCTTCCCATGACCCCAGAGAGCCCGCGTGCCACCGTGAAGGACCCGGCCTATCTGGCCTTCCTGGAGGAGCGGTTGCCGCTGCTCGCGCGTCACAGGGTTCCCTGGTGGCGTCGGTCGTGGCGCAGCAAACACGACACCCTGCGTTACTGCCTCGGGCGGGTGCCCATCGATCCGAACGGACTGATCGCCGAATTCGGAGTCTATCAGGGCACCACCATCCGGATGATGGCGCGCCGTTTCCCGGACCGGCAGATCTACGGTTTCGATTCCTTCGAGGGCTTTCCTGAAGACGGCCGCAAGGATTGGCGCCAGGACTTCTCGACCGGCGGACGCCTACCCGAGGTTCCGGCCAACGTCGTCCTATCGAAGGGGTTCTTCGAGGACACGCTCCCCGACTTCGTCGCGGCGCATGCCGGTGAGCATCTGGCGTTGCTCCACATCGATTGCGACCTCTATTCCTCGACGCGCACCGTCTTTCGGCATTGCGCGCCGATGATCCGGCCCGGATGCGTCGTCGTCTTCGACGAGCTTCTCCACTATCCCGAATGTCTGGACAACGAGATCGCCGCTTTCTGGGAGTTCCTGCGCGACAGCGGCGCCGATTTCGAGTGGGTGGCGACGGGAGGTGGGGTTCTGCCGGTCTCCGAATACCTCGCGCCGTCGCCGCGGACGCGGGCCTTCATGAACGGCATGGCCGGTCCGCGGGCCGCAGGTTACGACCCGGCGGTGGCCGTGCGCATCATCGCTCCGCGGTGAAAGCAGGGGGCGACTCGGTCGACGTCTTCGCGGCACGAGGACGGCTCCGCGGAGCGTTCGAAGCCGTCCGGGATCGCTCCGACGCTCGGTGTTTTCCGCAGATCGGCGGATTTCCGCGCTCTCGGAGGCGGCACTCGAGTGTGATGGGCGTCACCTTGACTCGGGGGGGGCCGGTAGCCACCTAATGGGAGAACGAGACGGTCATGTGAGATCTCGTCGTCATGCCCTCGAGGGGGTGATCGACGGGAGGCTCGGCCGGTCGCGGCGCTGAGGAGGGATCACCATCCCTTTCGGCGCCGGGTCCGGGGACGGTCGCGATCCGACGCCGCCCCGGGGCAAATGTCTCGCACGGGATCCACGGCGACGAGGCGAGAGAGGACTATTGAATGACCGTCGAGAACCTGCCGGAAGTGACCGATACGCCGCGCGACGACATCTTCGCCGTCCTGCCGCTGCGTGACATCGTCGTCTTCCCCCACATGATCGTGCCCCTGTTCGTCGGCCGCGAGAAGTCGATCCGCGCCCTCGAGCAGGTGATGAAGGCCGACAAGCAGATCCTGCTGGCGACCCAGAAGAACGCCGCCGACGACGACCCGTCGACCGATCAGATCTATCGCATCGGCACGCTGGCGAGCGTTCTCCAGCTCCTGAAGCTGCCCGACGGTACCGTCAAGGTGCTGGTCGAGGGCGCGTCGCGCGCCGAGGTCGTCGAATTCGTCGAGAACTCCGACATCTTCGAGGCGCGCGCCCGCGTCGTCGCCGAAGAGGTCGGGCCGCAGGTCGAGATGGAGGCGCTCGCCCGCTCGGTCGTCTCCGAGTTCGAGAACTACGTCAAGCTGAACAAGAAGGTGTCGCCGGAGGTCCTCGGCACGGTGACCCAGATCACCGACCACTCCAAGCTGGCCGACACCGTCGCCTCGCATCTCGCGGTGAAGATCCCCGAGAAGCAGGAGCTGCTCGCCATCACCTCGGTCGGCGCGCGGCTCGAGAAGGTACTCGGATTCATGGAGAGCGAGATCTCGGTCCTCCAGGTCGAGAAGCGCATCCGCTCGCGCGTCAAGCGCCAGATGGAGAAGACCCAGCGCGAGTACTACCTCAACGAGCAGATCAAGGCGATCCAGAAGGAACTGGGCGACAACGAGGAGGGCCGCGACGAGCTGGCCGAACTCGAGGAGCGCATCGCCAAGACCAAGCTGTCGAAGGAAGCCCGCGAAAAGGCGACCGGCGAGCTGAAGAAGCTGCGCCAGATGTCGCCGATGTCGGCGGAAGCGACCGTCGTGCGCAACTACCTCGACTGGCTGCTCGGCATCCCGTGGTCGAAGAAGTCGAAGCTGAAGCAGGATCTGGTCAACGCCCAGGAGGTGCTCGATCACGACCACTACGGCCTCGACAAGGTCAAGGAACGCATCGTCGAGTATCTCGCGGTGCAGGCCCGCGCCAACAAGCTGAAGGGCCCGATCCTCTGCCTCGTCGGTCCTCCGGGCGTCGGCAAGACCTCGCTCGGCAAGTCCATCGCCAAGGCGACGGGTCGCGAGTTCGTGCGCGTGTCGCTCGGCGGCGTTCGTGACGAGGCCGAGATCCGCGGTCACCGCCGCACCTACATCGGCTCGATGCCCGGCAAGGTCGTCCAGTCGATGCGCAAGGCGAAGAAGTCCAACCCGCTCTTCCTGCTCGACGAGATCGACAAGATGGGCATGGACTTCCGTGGCGATCCGTCCTCGGCGCTGCTCGAGGTGCTCGATCCGGAGCAGAACTCCACCTTCATGGACCACTATCTGGAGGTCGAATACGACCTGTCGGACGTGATGTTCGTGACCACGGCGAACACGCTGAACATCCCGGCGCCGCTGATGGACCGCATGGAGATCATCCGCATCGCCGGCTACACCGAGGACGAGAAGGTCGAGATCGCCCACCGTCACCTGCTCCCCAAGACCATGAAGGATCATGGTCTGAAGGAAGGCGAATACGCCGTCTCCGACGAGGCGCTGCGCGAGGTGATCCGCACCTACACGCGGGAAGCCGGCGTGCGCAATCTCGAGCGCGAACTCGCCACCCTCGCCCGCAAGGCGACCAAGGACCTGGTGCTGAAGAAGACCGACAAGGTCGACGTCGACGCCGCCAAGCTCGAATCCTACCTCGGCGTGCCGCGCTTCCGTCATTCGGAGGCGGAGGCCGAGGATCAGGTCGGCTGCGTCACCGGTCTCGCCTGGACCGAGGTCGGCGGTGAGCTCCTCACCATCGAAGCGGTCACCATGCCGGGCAAGGGCCGCATGACGGTCACCGGCAACCTGCGCGACGTGATGAAGGAATCGATCTCGGCGGCGGCGTCCTACGTCCGCTCGCGCGCCCTCGATTTCGGCATCGAACCGCCGCTCTTCGAGAAGCGCGACGTGCACGTCCACGTGCCCGAGGGCGCCACCCCGAAGGACGGCCCGTCCGCCGGTACGGCGATGGCGACCACCATCGTCTCGGTGCTGACCGGCATCCCGGTGCGTCACGACGTGGCGATGACCGGCGAGGTGACGTTGCGTGGCCGCGTCCTGCCGATCGGTGGTCTCAAGGAGAAACTGCTCGCGGCGTTGCGCGGCGGCATCAAGAAGGTGCTGATCCCGGCGGAGAACGCCAAGGATCTCGCCGAGATCCCCGAGAACGTGAAGAGCGGTCTCGAGATCGTGCCGGTCAGCCGGATGGACGAAGTGCTCGGCCACGCGCTCACCCGCATGCCGGAACGCATCGAATGGGAGGAGCCGGCTTCGAAGCCGGCCTCGGCCTCCGACGACGAAGCGGCGGGCGTCACGGCCCACTGATACCGGGCGGATGAAGTTCCGACCTGTTCGGAACTTCATCCGCGAAGGCTAGCCCGAACGGGCGTCGGCCGGTCAGGCCGTAACTCACGAAATTCGGACGAGTCCGGATTTCGTGAACTCGGTATGAGCCCGATTCGACACATTGGAAAAGTTGACGAAGGCCCCGCGGGAGACGATCCCGCGGGGCCTTCGGCGTCTCGGATCGCCGCTTTGTGAACAGACGGAGAGAGATTTTTCGCTTTTCGGTCGAAAATCGCCTCGAGGCTGCGAAAAAAGCCTTGCGGAGCGCCGGTTTTCGGGGCTTCTGGCGCTGTCCGGTCGCGGTCTTCGGGTGCTTCGTCACCGGGAACGCGCGGAACGCCCATTCCGGCGTGGCGAGGGGAAGAGCCGTCCGAAACTCGCCCTCGATGTCACGTCCGGCAGTACCCCGGTGGCCTCGCCGAGCTGCCGCCATGCCCAGAACCGAAGGAAGCACAAGATGAACAAGAACGACCTGATCGCCGAAGTGGCTGCCAAGACCGGTCAGACCAAGGTTGCGGCCGGTGAGGCCGTCGAGGCCACCTTCGACGCGATCACGGCCGCCCTCGCCAAGGGCGACGACGTGAAGATCGCCGGCTTCGGCAACTTCGTCGTCTCCACCCGCGCCGCCTCCGAGGGCCGCAACCCGCGCACCGGCGAGACCATCGCGATCCCCGCCCAGAAGGCCGCCAAGTTCCGCGCCGGCAAGGCGCTCAAGGATGCCGTCAACGGCTGACGCGTCGGGACCGGTCCCATACCGGTTCCTCGAACGCCTCGGACGACGCACCCTGTGAAAGCACGAACGATCCGGCGGCCCACGCCGGATCGTTTTCTATTTCGCGTCCGCGCCATCGATCGTGCTCCGCCGGCGCATCGCGTCGCTGTTTCGCCGTCAGGACCGCCGGAGCGCTCCGCGCACGGTCTCGCGCCCTTTCCCGCGCCGCCTCGATCTGCTATCGCTCGCCCCGCGCGGCGCGTGGTCGAGACCCGAGAGCCGCGTCATGGTCCTCTCGCAGGTGCCACGGGGGCGGTTAGCTCAGCGGTAGAGCGACGGTTTTACACGCCGTTGGTCGGGGGTTCGATCCCCTCACCGCCCACCATTCGTCCGATCCGAGAACGGCGAGCGGAGCGCGGTGCTCGTCCGCCCGACCTCGGTCATCGCCGGTGATTTCTCGCCGTCGGCCGCGAGATCGGCGCACGGTGCGGCGCCGCGATTCACGCGCCGGTCGTGCCTTCCTGACATTTTCCCGACATGCTCCGTCAGGCTCACGAGAGGTGGGGCGTGCGAAGAGGCCTCGTCCGGCCCGCTCGTTCCCGAAGCGGGCGCAACCGCGAAAGGTTCTCTTCGATGCGTCTCACCTTCGCTCTCGCCGCCGCCATCGTCGCCGTCTCGAGCCTCGGGGCCGTCGCCGCCGAGAAATGCACCACCACGCCGAAGTCGGGCTGGAAGCCGCAGGAAGCCGCGCTCGAGAAGGCGAAATCGCTCGGCTACACGACCTCGAAGGTCAAGGAAGAGGACGGCTGCTGGGAGGTCTACGCCAAGAAGGTCGACGGATCGAAGCTCGAGCTGTTCTTTCATCCGGTCACCCTCGACCTCGTCCGCACCAAGGCGATGTGACGGTCGGGGATCGCCGGGGGCCCGTCGTCCGCGCTCCGTCGGGCGGCGCGGCTCCGGGCGATCCGAGCAACCGCGCCCTTCCTCTCCGTGCCGGGAGCCTAACGACGATGACCACTTGCGATTTCGATCCCGCCGAACCGAGCCGCGCCACGCCGAACGAAACGCCGCGGAGCCGTGAGATCGGCGTCTGGGACCCCGTCGTCCGCGTCTTCCACTGGTCGCTGGTGACCGGGGTGACCGCCGCCTTCTTCACCGGCGACGACCTGACACGTATCCACATCCGCATCGGCTGGGCGATCGCCGCGCTCGTCGCAGCCCGCATCGTCTGGGGCTTCGTCGGCCCGCGTCACGCCCGCTTCCGCGATTTCGTTCGCGGCCCGCGCGCCGTCTTCCGTTATCTCTATGCCACGGCGTTCCTCCGCGCGCGGCGCTTCATCGGACACAATCCCGCCGGTGGCGCCATGGTCGTGGCGCTGCTGCTGCTGCTCGCCGCGCTCACCGCCACCGGCTGGATGCTCACCCTCGACGCCTTCTTCGGCGACGAACTGATCGAAGAGGTCCACGTGACCATCGCCTGGACGCTGGTCGTCTTCGTCGGCCTGCACGTCGCCGGGGTGATCGTCGCGAGCCTCGAGCACGGCGAGAACCTGGTGCGCGCCATGTTCACCGGTCGCAAGCGCCTCTGAGGCGCGACGGGTCGGGTGGGCTCAGCCGGCGGCGGGTCGCGGCACGGCTTCGTCGAGGAGATCGGCGACGGCGCGGTGGATCGGGCTCGCCGGATCCATCAGCCGCAGGATCAGCGAGAAGTGGTCGTCGTCCGGGCTCTCGAGGTCGCGGGTCGGGTTGCCTGCGGCGCGCCACGCCGCCGCCATGTCGCGGTTCTGGGCGAGGAAGGCCGCCGTCTCGGCGCCGCCGACGGCGAAGAGGGCGGGCGGACCGCCGGTCGGTACGCGATGCAGCGGTGAGGCCGCCCGGGCGCTCGCCGCATCGAGGCGGAGGGCGATGTTGAGCGAGGTCGCGACCAGCGGTTCGAGGTCGTAGACGCCGGAGAGGGCGACGACGCCGGCGATCGGCGACGGCGAGAGGCCGCGCGCCCCCCAGTCGGTCACCGCCAATTCCACCGCCAGATGGCCGCCGGCCGAATGTCCCGCGGCGACGATCGGCAGATCGCGGCCGCGCACGGTCCGGGCGTGCGCCAGGAGCGCCGGGACGGCCGCTCGCGCCGAGTCCGTCAGGTCGGCGAGGCTCGCGTCCGGACAGAGGGGATAGCCGACGGTCGCGACGTCGAAGCCGAGGTGGGCGAAGACGGGCATCAGGCAGCGCATGAGGGTGCGGTCGCGCATCTGCCAGTAGCCGGGGTGGAAATAGGCGACGACACCGCGCGCTTCGCCCGATGTCGCATACCAGTCGAACGCCTGACGCGGATGCGCCCCGTAGCGAAGATCGCCGGTGAAGCCGGGTCTCGTCGCCACCTCGGCGCTCGCGGCGATGAAGCCGTCGATGGTGGAGGGCCAGTGCGGGCGGCGCTGGTCGACGACATAGGCAGCCTCGTTCACCGGATCGATGGTCGGGGCGGCGGTCGGCTCGGTCATCGGCTTCGGTCTCCTGATGGGGGAGGAGGATCCTCGCCGATCGTGACTCATACCAAAGGCCGAAGGTGCTGACGCACCCGGCCTCTGAAAACACGCGAATTTCTCACTTGCATCCGGGGCATGAGAAATTCGCGTCAGGAATACCATCGGTCATGTTCGATGACCGATGGTATCACAATTCCAGATGGCGGGAGGCGAGGCTGCGGTCGTGGGCGAGTTCGGCGGAGGCGCCCTGCCAGACGATCCGGCCCTTCTCCATCACCACATGGCGATCGGAGAGGCGCATCGAGGCTTCGAGATGCTTGTCGACCACCAGGATCGCCAGCCCCTCACGCTTCAGGGCCGCGAGTGCCGTCCAGATCTCGTCGCGCAGCACCGGGGCGAGGCCCTCGGTCGCTTCGTCGAGAACGAGAAGGTCGGGATTGGTCATCAGCGCCCGGCCGATCGCCAGCATCTGCTGTTCGCCGCCGGAGAGTTCGTCGCCGAGATTGCGCCGCCGTTCGGCGAGCCGCGGGAAGAGGCGATGGACGGTTTCGAGCGTCCAGGTGGCGCCGCGCGCCGTGGAGGCGGTGGCGGTGAGGTTCTCGTCGACGGTGAGGCGGGTGAAGATCTGCCGGCCCTCCGGCACCAGCCCCAGCCCCTCGCGGGCGATGGCGTGGGGCGGTCGGCCGGTCATGTCGCGGCCGCGCACGATCACCCGGCCGGCGGTCGGCACGACCAGACCGAAGAGCGTCTTGATGGTGGTCGACTTGCCCATGCCGTTGCGGCCCATGAGGGTGACCACCTCGCCGGCGCCGACGGCGAGCGAGAGGGCGAACAGCACCCGCGCCTCGCCGTAACCGGCGTCGACGGCCTCGAGGGCGACGAGAGGGGACGATCCGGTCATGGCGCCTCCTCGCCGAGATAGGCGCTGCGCACTTGGCGGTCGGCGCGGATCTCGTCGGCCGTGCCGGTGATCGCCACCGCACCGCCGATCAGCACGGTGATGCGGTGGGCGAGGCGGAACACCGTCGCCATGTCGTGCTCGACGATCAGCATCGGGATCTTGCCGTCGAGCGAGGCGAGAAGCTCGGTGAGCCGTTCGGTCTCCTCGCGGCCGGTGCCGGCCATCGGCTCGTCGAGGAGCAGGAACTTCGGCTCCTGGACGAGGCCCATGGCGAGTTCGAGCGCCCGCTTCTCGCCGTGCGCCAGCGCCCCGGCGAGGATCGTCTCGCGCCCGGCGAGGCCGACCCGCTCCAGCGACGCCGCGGCGCGCTCCCTGAGACGCCGTTCGCCGGCGAGCGGGCGGATGAAGCGGAACGAGGTGCCGTCGGTCGCCGCCGCGGCGAGAACGACGTTGTCGAGCGCGCTGAAGCCGGCGATGACGTTCGACGTCTGGAAGACGCGGGCGAGGCCGAGACGAGCGCGGCGGGCGACGGGGAGGCCGGTGACGTCGCGCCCGTCGAAGACCACCCGGCCGGCGTCGGGGCGGATCGACCCGGCGATCTGGCCGACCAGCGTCGACTTGCCGGCGCCGTTGGGGCCGATCAGGGCGTGGATCTCTTTCGCACCGACGCTGAACGACACGTGGTCGGAGACGATGAGGGCGCCGTAGCGTTTCTGGATGTCGTCGAGACGCAGGATCGGTTCGCTCATGCGCGCCTCCCGAGGAGCCGCGGCAGGTCGACGACGCGGGTCGCGACGACCGCCAGGATGAGGAGCCCGAGTCCGAACTTCCAATATTCGGTCGCCTCGCCGAGGAATTCCTCGACCAGCACCACGACGATCGCGCCGAGGACCGCCCCGGAGAGCCGGCGCGAGCCGCCGAGTACGACCATGACGATGAGTTCGCCCGAGCGATGCCAGTTCATCAGCGACGGCGAGACGAAGCCGGTCTGCTCGGCCATCAGCGCGCCGGCGAGGCCGGCGATGCCGGCGGCGATCATGGTGGCGGCGAGGCGGGTGCGGAACACCGAGAAGCCGAGCGCCGCGGTGCGCGCCTCGTTGTCGCGGGCGGCGCGCAGCACGTGGCCGAAGCGGGCGCCGACCGTTCGATGGAGGAACAGCGAGGCGGCGGCGAGGACGGCGATCGAGAGCCAGGCGAGCGCCCCGTCGCTGCGGAAGACGCGGGCGCCGAGGAGCGTGGCGCGGCCGGCGATGCTCATGCCGTCGTCGCCGCCGTAGGCCGAGAGCGCCGAGAAGACGAAATATCCCATCTGGGCGAAGGCGAGGGTGATCATGATGAAGTAGACGCCGCGGGTCCTGAGCGCCAGGGCGCCGGTCGGCAGGGCGAAGAGGGCGCTGCCGAGGAAGGCGAGCGGCAGGAGGACGAGGACGTCGCGGACGCCCGCTTCGCCGGCGATTAACACCACGTAGGCGCCGATGCCGAAGGGCGCGGCGTGGCCGAAGCTGACGAGGCCGCCCTGGCCGAGGATGAAGCCGAGGGAGAGGGCGGCGAGGCCGAGGATGGCGGCGCGCGTCGCCAGCGTCACCCAGAAGCCCTGATCGAGGATCTGGCCGGCCGCGACGACGAGGGCGATCGCCGCGATCGCCGTCACCGGATGGGTGAGGAGCGCGACGAGGCGGGCGGGGAGGGAGCGGGGTGCGGGAGACGTCATTTCGTCCACGTCGCCCGTTCGCCGGTGAAGAGCCCGGAGGGTTTGAAGATCAGCACGGCGGCCATGAACAGGTAGATCGCCATCGAGGCGATCGCCGGTCCGGCCTGCGCCGCCGACGAGCGGTCGACGACGAGACGCAGCAGGTCGGTGGCGAAGGCGCGGCCGAGTGTGTCGACGAGGCCGACGATCAGCGAAGCGACGAGCGCGCCGCGCACCGAACCGATGCCGCCGATGACGATGACGACGAAGGCGAGGATCAGCACCGTGTCGCCCATGTGCGGCTCGACCGACAGGATCGGTCCGGCCATGGCGCCGGAGAAGCCGGCGAGCATGGCGCCGAAGGCGAAGACGAAGAGAAACAGCCGGTCGATGTCGACGCCGAGCGCCGAGACCATCTCGGGATGGGTCGAGCCGGCGCGCACCAGCATGCCGATGCGCGTCCGGGTGATCAGGAACCACAGGAGGAAGGCGACGAAGAGGCCGCTCGCGATGACGACCAACCGCCACACCGGGTAGAGCAACCCCGGCATCAGCGCGATCGAGCCGGAGAAGGCCTCGGGCACCGAAAGGGCGATCGGCGCCGGGCCGAAGATCATCTTCACCCCGTCGGTCGCCACCAGGATGACGCCGAAAGTGGCGAGTACCTGTTCGAGATGGTCGCGCCGGGTCAGATGGCGGAAGAGCACGAATTCCATCACCAATCCCAGCCCCAGCGCCGCGGCGAGGCCGATGAGCAGGCCGAGGCCGAAGCTGCCGGTCGCCGCCACGGCGGTCGCCGTCAGATAGGCGCCGATCATGTATTGGACGCCGTGGGCGAGGTTGACGAAGTCCATCACCCCGAACACCAGCGTCAGCCCGGCGGCGACCAGAAACAGGATCACGCCGAACTGCAGGCCGTTGAGGATCTGGACGAGGAGAAGGGTGACGGACATCGGATCGGTGAAGTTGGTGTGTGAATCGAGCGACGCCGCAGCCCGTCCTTCGGGACCCGTGGTGTCGGCGATCGAATTCGACCGTCATCTCCGGCCGTAGCGTAGCGGAGGGGAAGGGGATCCAGGGTGGCGGTTCGAGTCTCGCCGAAACGGTGCGTCGCGGCGGCGCCCTCCTGGATCCCCTTCCCTCGCTTTGCTCGCCGGGGATGACGGCGGAGGGGGCATGCATCCTCTGGCGCGATCGTCAGAGGTCTCTCGTCCTCGTCGCAGGCCCGCTCGGGGTTCTTCTGCCCCTCGCGGGGAAGCGGCCAAGCGAAGCCGGGTCGGGGGGGGCTCGGCGCGTCCGACGCCCTCACGCGTGGAGTGGGCCCCCCTCCCTGACCCTCCCCCGCGAGGAGGGAGGGAAGGAGGATCATTCTCACTTCAGCGGGCATTCCGTCCCGTAGGCGTCGCCGGCTTTGTCGAAGACCTTGGAGACGATCTCGGTGGCGTACTTGCCGTCGGCGCGTTTGACCGCCTGCACGACGTAGAAGTCCTGGACGGGGAAGCCGTTGGGCGAGAAGGAGAAGCCGCCGCGCACCGACTTGAACGGGGCGGAGAGCAGCGCCTTGCGGAACGCGGCCTTGTCGGAGGTCTTGCCGCCGGTGGCCTTGAGCGCGCCGTCGATCAGCTTGGCCGCGTCGTAGCCCTGCGCCGCGTAGAGCGACGGCACCGTGCCGTATTCCTTCTCGTAGGCGGCGACGAAGGCCTTGTTCTCGGGCGTGTCGAGGTTCGGCGCCCATTCCGCGCCGGAAAGCAGACCGACCGCGGCGTCCTTGGTCGCCGGCAGGGTGGTCTCGTCGACGGTGAAGGCGGAGAGGAAGGGGATCTTGCCGGCGAGACCGGCCTGGTTCCACTGCTTGACCAGGTTCACACCCATGCCGCCGGGCATGAAGGTGAAGACCGCATCGGGGCCGGCCGCGGCGATCTTGGTCAGTTCGGCGGAGAAGTCGAGCTGGTTCAGCGGCACGAAGATCTCGTCGAGAACCTCGCCCTTGAAGGCGCGCTTGAAGCCCGCCATCGAGTCCTTGCCGGCCTGATAGTTCGGCGTCATCAGGACGACCTTCTTGTAGCCCTTCGACTGGGCGTAGGCGCCCATGGTCTCGTGGTTCTGGTCGTTCTGGTAGGAGGCGGAATAGAAGTAGGGCGAGCAGCCCTTGCCGGCGAGCGGCGAGGGGCCGGCGTTGCCGGAGATCAGCGGCGTCTCGGCTTCGAACACCGGCTTGGCGATCGCCATCATGACGTTAGAGAAGACGACGCCGGCGACGACGTCAACCTTGTCGCGCTCCAGAAGCGCCTTGACCTTGGTGACGGCGACGTCGGGCTTCAACTCGTCGTCGACGACGATGACCTCGGTCTCCTGCCCGCCGAGCTTGCCGCCCAGTTCCTTCACCGCCAGTTGGAAACCGTCGCGCATGTGCACGCCGAGAGCCGCCGGCGGGCCGGAGAGCGTCGCGACGAAGCCGACCTTGATCGGATCGGCCGAGGCCACCGCGGTCGTGGCGAGGAGGGTCGCCGCGAACGCGGCCATACGGGTCGAATGAAGCATCGATCTCACCTTCTTCTTCGTCGTCGCGACCGAGCGGCCACGTGAGGATCTCCCTGTGCGCCGAGGGGATCGGCGCCGGCGCTGCCACGGCCGGTCGTCCCGCCGGCGAGGAGACACGCGTCTCTCTCGCCGATCGCGGACCCGGCGGGATCGCGCACCGACCCCTTTATAGAGAGGTTTCGGCGAATTGTACCGGGGAGCGGCCGGCGATCGTTCGCGTCCGGCGAGACCGGTCGTCGCGACCGTCTGGCTCGCCGCGCCCTACGTATGTATCCTGAGAGGGGGCGCTCCGAGGAGTCGCGAAGGATGGCCAGCCGCATCGAAGACGTCATCGCACGCGCCGTCGATCAGGGGCGCGGGGTTGCAGCCGCCGATCTGGTGCTGAAGGGCGGTCGCTTCCTCGACATCGTCACCGGCGAACTCGCCGCCTCCGACGTGGCGATCTCCGGTGATCGCATCGTCGGCACCTTCGGCGACTATCGCGGAGTGCGCGAGATCGATGCCCGCGGCAAGGTGATCGTCCCCGGTTTCGTCGACAGTCATCTCCACGTCGAAAGTTCGCTGCTCACGCCGCAGGAGTTCGACCGCTGCGTCGTTCCGCACGGCGTCACCACCGCGATCTGCGACCCGCACGAGATCGCCAACGTGCTCGGCCGCGCCGCCTTCGACTTCTTCCTCGCCTCGGCCGAGACGACGGTGGTCGATCTGCGCGTCATGCTGTCGAGCTGCGTGCCGGCGACCGACCATCTGGAGACGGCCGGCGCCCGGCTGACGGCCGAAGACCTCCTCGCCTATGCCGATCACCCGAAGGTGCTCGGCCTCGCCGAGTTCATGAACTTCCCCGGCGTCTTCGCCCACGATCCCGGCTGCATGGCCAAGCTCGCGGCCTTCGCCGGGCGCCACATCGACGGCCATGCGCCGCTGATGCGCGGTTACGACCTCAACGGCTATCTCGCTGCCGGCATCCGCACCGACCACGAGGCGACGACGCGCGAAGAGGCGCTGGAGAAGATCCGCAAGGGCATGACGGTGCTGATCCGCGAGGGATCGGTGTCGAAGGACCTGCACCTCTTGGCGCCGGTGCTGACCGAGCGGACGAGCCCGTTCATGGCCTTCTGCACCGACGACCGCAATCCGCTCGACATCGCCGAGGAGGGTCACCTCGACTTCGTGATCCGCACCGCCATCCGCCTCGGTGTGCCGCCGCTCGCCGCCTATCGTGCCGCCTCGTGGTCGGCGGCCCGCGCCTTCCGCCTGCACGATCGCGGCATGGTGGCGCCGGGCTGGCGCGCCGATCTCGTGCTCCTCGACGATTTCGACGATTGCCGGGTGGCGCAGGTGATCGCCGCCGGACGGCCGGTCGACGAGGCGCTGTTCGCCGCGCGGCGGCGGATCGAGCCGATCGGTCGGCACTCGATCCACGCGCCGCAGGTGGCGGCGGGCGACTTCCGTTCGCCGGGCGCGGGGCCGTCGACGCCGGTGATCGGCATCGTTCCCGGCCGCATCGTCACCGAGCGGCGCGACCTGTCCCTGCCTTACGCGAACGGCGAGCGCCGGGTCGATCTCGATCAGGACGTCATAAAGATCGCGGTGGTCGAGCGCCACGGCCGTGGCGGCGGCATCGGCCGGGCCTTCACGCAAGGCTTCGGTCTGAAGCGCGGCGCCATCGCCGCTTCCGTCGGCCACGACAGCCACAACATCACCGTGTGCGGCGCCTCGGACGCCGACATGGCGACGGCGGTCAATCGCATGGCCGAGATCGAGGGCGGCTTCGTCGTCGTCGAGGGCGGGCGGGTGGTCGCGGAACTGCCACTGGCGTCGGCCGGGCTGATGAGCCTCGGGTCACACGAGACGGTGCACGACCAACTGGTGCCGCTGCGTGCCGCGGCCAAGGGTCTCGGAGTGACGCTGACCGAGCCGTTCCTGCAGATGGCCTTCCTGCCGCTGCCGGTGATCCCCCACCTCAAGGTCACCGACAAGGGTCTCGTCGACGTCGATCGCTTCGAGCTGATCGACGGGTGAGGGGAAGGTGGGGGGCGACGAGCCGAAGGTGAGTTGCGCCGGTGGAGGTGACGGACCGGGTCGACCTCCGTGCGCGATGCTTCGAGACGCGCCTTCGGCGCTCCTCAGCATGAGGCGCTTCTTGGTTTTCCGGAAAAAACAAACACCTCATGCTGAGGAGCGCCCCGCGAGGGGCCCGTCTCGAAGCATCGCGCACCGAGCCTGTCGGCCGACGCGCATCCGCCGCCGATCGACCGCCGCCGTCACCCCGCCGCCGGTTCGAGCGCCGGATAGTCGGTGTAGCCCTTCGGGCCGTTGTCGTTGCCGTAGAGGGTGGCGACGTCGAGCGGGTTCTGCGGGGCGTCGGTGGCGATGCGTCCGACGAGGTCGGGGTTGGCGATGAAGGCCTTGCCCCAGGCGGCGGCGTCGGCGGTGCCGGCGTCGAGCAGCGCTTCGGCGCTCTCTCGCGTCAGCCCCTCGTTGGCGATCACCACGCCGCCGAAGATGCGCTTGATCTCGGGGAGAAGGCTGTCGTCGGCGATGCGCTCGCGCAGGAACAGGAACGCCACCTTCCGCTTCGCCAGTTCTTCGGCGACGTGGGTGAAGACGGCGCGCGGATTGGAGTCCCCGGCATCGTTGGCGTCGCAGCGCGGCGCCAGATGGATGCCGACCCGACCCGACCCCCACACGGCGATCACCGCATCGGTCACCTCGAGCAGGAAGCGCGCCCGGTTCTCGATCGAACCGCCATAGGCGTCGGTCCGGTGGTTGGTCTCGTCCTGGAGGAACTGGTCGATCAGGTAGCCGTTGGCGGCGTGGATCTCGACGCCGTCGAAGCCGGCGGCTTTCGCGTTCGCCGCGCCGCGCGCGTAGGCGGCGACGATGCCGGGGATCTCCTCGATCGCCAGCGCTCGCGGCGTCACGAACCGCCGCTTCGGCCGGACCAGCGTGACATGGCCGGCCGGCTGCACGGCGCTCGGGGCGACCGGCTGATCACCGTCGAGGTAGATCGGATCGGAGATGCGGCCGACGTGCCAGAGCTGGGCGACGATCAGCCCGCCCTTCGCGTGGACCGCGTCGGTGACCTTGCGCCAGCCGGCGACCTGTTCGTCGGACCACAGGCCCGGCGTATCGGGGTAGCCGACGCCCTTCGGCGTCACCGCCGTCGCCTCGGTCAGGATCATCCCGGCATCGGCGCGCTGGACATAGTATTCGACGTTGAGATCGGTCGGCACGCGACCGGCGCCGGCGCGGCAGCGGGTGAGCGGCGCCATGACGATGCGGTTGCGCAGGGCGAATTCGCCGGCGACGAGCGGGTCGAACAGAGACGGCATCGGGGATCCTCGAGCGGAGGGGGCGCCGGACGGTGCGGCGGGGTACGCCGAATATGGGCGGCGGGGCGCCGACGCGCCAGAGGCGGACCGCATGGCTCCGCTCCGCAATCCACCGGCTGTCCGCGAAGCCCTCGACGCCCTAGAGTCTCCGGGCTCACCGATCGGAGGATGCGACATGCGTGCGATGGTGCTGCGGCGACCGAAAACGCCTCTGGTGCTCGAGGAGCGGCCCGATCCGGTCCCCGGTCCCGGTGAGATCCGGGTGAAGGTCTCGGCCTGCGCGGTCTGCCGCACCGATCTCCACGTCGTCGACGGCGACCTGCCGCCGCATCGCGCCTCGGTGGTGCCGGGTCACGAGATCGTCGGCCACGTCGACGGGCTCGGGTCCGGCGTCACCGATCTCACCCTGGGCCAGCGCGTCGGCATTCCCTGGCTCGGCCACACCTGCGGCACCTGCCCGTGGTGCGCCGGCGGCGCCGAGAACCTGTGCGACGAACCGGCCTTCACCGGCTGGGATCGCGACGGCGGGTTCGCCACCCATGTGGTCGCCGACGCCGCATTCGCGGTGCCGCTCGACGATCTCGATCTCGACGACGTCGCCGCCGCGCCGCTGATGTGCGCCGGCCTCATCGGCTGGCGCTCGCTGGTCAAGGCGGGGGAGGGGCGGGTTCTCGGCCTCTACGGTTTCGGCGCCGCCGCCCACATCGTCGCCCAGGTGGCGAAGCACCAGGGTCGTCGCGTCTTCGCCTTCACCCGGCCGGGGGACGCGGACGCGCAGGCCTTCGCCCTGTCGCTCGGCTGCGACTGGGCCGGCGACGCCGGGGCGACGCCGCCGGAGGCGCTCGATGCGGCGATCATCTTCGCGCCGGTCGGCGAGTTGGTGCCGGAGGCGCTGCGGGTGGTGAAGAAGGGGGGCCGTGTGGTGTGCGGCGGCATCCACATGAGCGACATCCCCGCCTTCCCCTATGCGCTTCTCTGGCAGGAGCGCGAGGTGGTGTCGGTCGCCAACCTGACGCGCGCCGATGCGCGCGACTTCCTCGCCGTGGCGAAGGACGCGCGGCCGCATATCGCCACCCACGTCTACCCGCTCGAGCGGGCGAACGAAGCCCTCGACGATCTGCGTGCCGGGCGCTTCGCCGGGGCCGCCGTGCTGGTGCCGTGAAGCGGAGCGCCGCCGGTCAGCCGGTGCGGCGCTCGCTCTCGGGGCCGCGGCGCAACGCCTCGAGGAAGACCGTGACGGCCTCCGCCAGCGTCGTGGTGCGATCGCCGAAGATCTTGGCGACGGCTTCGACGTCGACCGCGTTGCGGCGGGTCTCGCCGATCGCCGTGTCGACGGCGGCGACCGAGCGGGCGAGAACGACGGTGCCGTCGGCGGCCTGCGCGACCGAGCCTGCGATGTCCTGCGTCACCGTTCCCTGTTCCTCGATCGCGGCGGCGATGGAGGCGGTGACGCCACCGATCTCGCGCATGATCCGGCCGATCTCGTCGATCGCATCGACCGCCTTGCCGGTCCCCGCCTGGATGTCGGCGACGCGGCGGGAGATCTCTTCGGTCGCCTTGGCGGTCTGGCCGGCGAGGTTCTTCACCTCCGAGGCGACGACGGCGAAGCCGCGCCCGGCTTCACCGGCGCGTGCCGCTTCGATGGTGGCGTTGAGGGCGAGCAGGTTGGTCTGGCCGGCGATCGCCTGGATCAGCCCGACGACGGCGCCGATGTGGGACCCGGACTGGGCGAGAGCTTCGATCGCCTGGGCCATCTGCGCCGTCATGCCGTTGGCGCGGTCGACGATGCCGGTGGCGGCACCGATCTGGCGGCCGATCTCGCCGATCGAGGCGCTCATCTCCTCCGCGGCGCTCGCCACCGATTGCACCATGGTGGAGGTCTCTTCCGCGGCCGCGGAGGCGCTGGTCGCCTGATTTCCGGCGTCGGAGGCGATCCCGGCGAGCGACTTCGCCGTGCCGAGCATCTTGCCCGAACAGGCGCCGACCTCGCCGAGGATGTTCTCGGTCGCGCCTTTGAAGCGGCCGATCGCACCTTCGACGAAGGTGGCGTGGCGTGCGCGCTCTTCGAGCAGGACCTCCTGATAGACGCTGATGGCGAGATCCATGTCGAGGAACACCGCTTTGGTGAGCGCGGTCGTGCGCTTCACCAGGCTCGCCTTGTCACGCCCGCAATCGGCGACGAGAAGGGCGATCAGCTCGTTGAGCACGAACTGGTATCCACCCATGTACCAGCGTGGTTCGAGGCCGATGCGGTGATGGGCGAGGCCGATCGCGCGGACCGAACGGGCGTAGTCGTCGTCGAAGCGGCCGGAGAACACCCGCGACCAGTGCCGGCTCTGAGCGGCGGCGAGATCTTTCGAGCGGTTGCCGACGAGGCGCGCCAGTTCCGGCTCGCGTCGGATGTGGTCGTAGAAGCGACGCAGGATGTCGTCGAGATGCGGTGAGACGATGTCGAACACGGTCGGCAACGTGGTGAGCGTATCCCGGTCGATGCGGGCGAAGTCCAGTCGGCGTCTGATCTCGTCGGTCGCTGCCATGATCGTCTTTCCAAGGTGTACCATCGGTGGTCGTCTGGACGGGATCGGGCGGAAGTGGTGCAGCCTGTTTCGTTGTTTCTATTACGTTACGTAATCTGAACGCGACACATCCACTTCGACCCAAGATTGTTTCAGCTTGGTTTCACGTGATTAACGCGAAGTTAAGACGGTCGGATCGAAATTCGCGATCGGCTTGTTTTTGTGACGCCCACAATCACGGCGCGGTGGCCGGCGAAGAAATCGGAGCGGCTGCTGCGTCTTCTCTCGCGTCGGCTTCGCAGGTCGTACTTCCCGTGGCGCCGCAGCGGTGCAAACTATTCTGGTTTCACCGAATCTTAGGGATGATTCTCGAAAGTCGACCGAAGATTTGCGCCCGCTGAGGGTCGGAAAACGGGGATGGTATGGGCGACGGCGAAATCAAGAAGGACGGCTGGCTCGTGTCCCAAATCCGGGTGGCGGCGGTGGTCGTCGGCTTCTTCCTGCTCGCGGCGCTCGGCCTCGGCATGTCGCGCAGCTGGGGCGAGATCGCGGCGTTCTGGCCGGCGACCTCTTTCGCCGTGGCGATGCTCTGGCGCGATCCGCGGATCCCGGTACCGGCAACCCTCGTCGGGATCTGGGGCGCGGGAACGCTGTCGTCGATCCTGCTCGGCACGCCGCTCGAACTCGCGGTCATCCTCGCCGGCGTCGACGCGCTCGAGGTCTCGATCGCACTTCTCGGGCTTCGTTGGTTGGGCGAACGGCGGCTCGACCGCTCGATTCCGATCTTCTTCGGCGCTCTCATCTTCGTCGGCGGGATCGCACCCGCACTGAGCGGAGTCCTCGGCGCGGCGGCGATCCACTGGTACCTCGGTCACGACCTGCATGCGGTGTGGACGACATGGTGGGTCGGCAACGCGCTCGGCACGGCGCTGCTGCTTCCGGTCATGACGTCGGTCACGCGGCGACGTCTGGCCGAGACCCTCGAAGGGCAGGCGCTCCTGGAAGCGGTGGGTCTCACGGTCGTGGCGGCGCTCGTCGTCGTCGTCACCGTCACCCGCATCGGCCAACCCAACCTGCTGATGGCGATCCCCGTCATCATCGCCGCGGTGCGCCTCAACCCTTTCGCCACCGCCGCACTCGGCTCTGCGACCGTCGTCTCGGTCGTCGGCGCCTCGCTCCTCGGCCTCACCATCACCGTTCCCGGCGGCGGGCAGGGGGCGTCGGTCGGGGCATGGTCGTTGGGGGCGGTGCTGCTGCCCTACTCGATCGCCCTGCTCATCGACGAACTGGCGCGTGAGCGCGAACGCCTCGCCGCCAGCGAACATCATTTCCGCGTCGCCATGGACCGTTCGCCTTTCGGCATGGTGCTGCTCGACACCTGCGGACGGATCTATGCGGTCAATCGTTCGCTGTGCGAGTTCCTCGGCTACGATCCGGAGGACCTCCTCGGCCACTCCCCGGTGGAATTCACCTGCGGCGACGACCGCGATCTGGTGGTCGACCGGATGAAGCGGCTTCTGGCGGGCGAGATCGACGAATACTCGCTGGAGAAGCAGTTTTTCCACAAGAACGGCACGCCGATGTGGACCTTCATCGCGGTGTCGTTGGTCCGGGACGAGAGGAGCGGCGCTCCGCTCTACATGATCGCCCAGATGCAGGACATCTCGGATCGCAAGGCGACCGAAGAGGCGCTCGAAGAGAGCGAGAGCCGCTGGAACTTCGCGCTCGAGAGCGCCGGCCAAGGCGTGTGGGATCACGACTACGGTCGCGGCACGACGTTCTATTCGCCGATGTGGGCGCGGATGCTCGGTTACGAACCGGAGGAGATCTCCACCGAATCCGACGCTTGGCTCGCCCTCGTCCATCCGCACGACCTGCCGCGACTGCTCCACCAGGAGCAGGTGCATCTCACCGGTGAGAGCCAGCAGTTCGAGAGCGAATTCCGCATGCGCCACAAGGACGGCCACTGGTTGTGGATCCTCGACCGCGGCAAGGTCATCGCGCGCGACGTCGACGGCCGGCCGCTGCGCATGGTCGGCACCCACACCGACATCACCGAACATCGCAAGCTCACCGAAGCCCTGCAGGAGGAGAAGGAGCGCCTGCGCATCACGCTCCACTCGATCGGCGACGGCGTGATCTGCACCGACGCCAGCGGACGCGTCACCTTCATGAACCCGATCGCCGAGCAACTGACCGGCTGGGCGGCGTCGGCGGCACTGCTGCGCCCGGTCGAGATCGTCTTCCGGCTGATCGACGAGAGGAACGACCACCCGATCGAAGGAACGGTGGCGCAATGTCTCGCCCGGCTCGACCGCGTCTCGCGCGACGAGGGCGTCCTGCTCGTCGGCCGCGGTGGGGCTCGTGTCGACGTCAAGGCCTCGGCCTCGCCGGTCAGGACACCGGCCGGTGAGGTTCTCGGCACCGTGCTGGTGTTCCAGGACGTGACGCGCGCCCGGACGCTGCAGAAGGAACTGGCACAGATGGCGCGTCAGGACGCGCTGACCGGTCTGCCCAACCGCTCGTCGTTCGAAACCGTCCTCACCGAGGTCTGTGCCGCGGCCGGCGACAGCGAAGCCGGGCACGCCCTGTGCTTCCTCGATCTCGACCGCTTCAAGATCGTCAACGACACGGCGGGGCACGCCGCCGGCGACGCCCTGCTGCGCGAGGTCGGTCGGGTGATCCGCGAGCAGATGCGCCGGCAGGATCGGATCGCGCGTCTCGGCGGCGACGAGTTCGGCATTCTTCTCGCCGATTGCGGCGAGGAGGACGCCCGCAACATCGCCGAACGTCTGCTCGAGCGGATCGGCCGTGTGCGCTTCGCCTGGCAGGATCGGGTCTACGAAGTCGGCGCATCGATCGGCATCGCCCGTATCGATGGCGACATCCCGCTCGCCGCCGACGTGATGAGCCGCGCCGACGTCGCCTGTTACGCGGCGAAAGCGGCGGGGCGCAACCGCGTCTCGGTCTATCATCCCTCGGAGGGCGACGCCCGCCGCCATCACCACGAACTCCACACCGCCGCCGGTATTCGCGCCGCGCTCGACGACGACCGCTTCGTCGTCCACGCCCAGGAGATTCTCGATCTCAGGCCGTCGGGCCACCTGCAGCGCCACTGCGAACTGCTGGTGCGCATGCGCGACGACGACGGGGCGCTGCTCTCGCCCGGCGCCTTCATCCCCGCGGCGGAACGCTACGGCCTGATGGCGTCGATCGATCGCTGGGTCATCCGCCGCGTGTTGCACACCTACGGCCGGGCCATCCTCGCCGTGCCGCGCCTCACGGTTTCGATCAATCTGTCGGCCAATTCGCTCGAAGATCCCGATCTCGTCGACTTCCTCGCGGCGGAACTGGAGCGCTCGGTGCTGCCGCCGCATCGGCTGCGCTTCGAGATCACCGAGACCTCGCTGATCAACAACCTGACCAACGCTGCGAAGCTCGTCGCGGCGTTGCGCGCCGCCGGCTACGCCATCATGCTCGACGACTTCGGCGCCGGGGTCTCGTCCTTCGCCTACCTCGAGAATTTCCCGACCGACTATCTGAAGATCGACGGCGGCTTCGTCCGCAAGATGAAGGACAATCCGGTCGATCGGGCGATCGTCGAGAGCATCAACGACATCGGCCACAAGCTCGGTGCGGTGACCATCGCCGAATTCGTCGAGGATGCCGAAACCCTGGAGATCCTGCGCGCGATCGGCCTCGACATGGCGCAGGGCTATCACATCGCCCGGCCGATCCCGCTCGAGACGCTGCTCCTGGAATTCACCGACGACGAGGTCGACGGCGCCGGCGCGCGCACGGCCTGATCCGGACGTCGGGGCTCGCGGCGGCGGTCATGCGGGCCACCGTTCACCGGACGGCGACGATGCGTTCGCCGAAGCGACACCCCGTCAGGCCTTTCCCGCGGTTGAACCGAATCTCCCTGCGTTCCATGTTGGGTAGAGCAGTTTCCGTCCGACATCCGTCCGGCGCATCGTCGTCTTCGACACGTTTCCCGAGGTTCCCATGTCCCGTCTCGACTCCGCCGCTCTCGATCTCCTCTTCCGCGACGCCCGCACCCACAACGGCTGGTCGGCCGAGCCGGTCGCCGACGCCGATCTCGTCGCCGCGCTCGATCTCGCCAAGATGGGACCGACGGCGGCCAATTCGCAGCCGCTGCGGGTCGTCTTCGTGCGCAGCGCAGAGGCCAAGGCGCGGCTGAAGCCGACCCTGTCTCCGGGCAACGTCGACAAGACCATGGCCGCGCCGGTCACCGCGATCGTCGCCTACGACCCGAAGTTCTACGATCTGCTGCCGAAGCTCTTCCCGCACACCGACGCGCGCTCGTGGTTCGCCGGCGATCCGGTGGGGGCGGAGGCGGTGGCGCGGATGAACGCGACGCTGCAAGCGGCCTATCTCATCCTGGCGCTGCGCGCCGTCGGTCTCGACACCGGCCCGATGGGCGGCTTCGACGCGGCCGCCGCCGATGCCGCCTTCTTCCCCGAAGGCGATGCCAAGTCGGTGTTCCTGATCAACATCGGCCGCGGCGACCCGGCCGCGCTCTTCCCCCGCAGCCCGCGCCTCGACTTCGCCGAGATGGCGAAGATCGTGTGACGGCGGACGCACCGCCCGAAACGAAAGAGCCGCCGAGGGTGACCTCGGCGGCTCTTTCGTTCGTGGAGCGTCGACGACGGGGCGGTGTCAGTCGGCTCAACCCGCCGGGTGCTCCGCCTCGCGCTTCGCCGTCACCGCCGCCCGCTTCGCCCGGCTGCGGAACCAGCCGGTGGTCCTGCGGATGGCGACGTAGAAGACCGGGGTCAGGAACAGGCCGAAGAAGGTGACGCCGATCATGCCGTAGAACACGGCGGTGCCGAGCGCCTGACGCATCTCGGCGCCGGGTCCTTGTGCGATCACCAGCGGCAACACGCCGAGGATGAAGGCGAAGGCGGTCATCAGGATCGGCCGGAGCCGCAGGCGGCACGCCTCGATCACCGCCGCCACCGGGCCGTTGCGGTTCTGGATCTCACCCTGGGAGGCGAATTCGACGATGAGGATGGCGTTCTTGGCGGCGAGGCCGACGAGGACGACGAGGCCGACCTGGGTCAGGATGTTGTTGTCCATGCCGCGCATCATCACGCCGGCGAGCGCCGACATGACGCTCATCGGCACGATCAGGACGATGGCGAGCGGCAGCGCCCAGCTCTCGTACTGAGCCGCCAGCAACAGGAAGACGAAGATCACCGACAGGGCGAAGACGAAGATCGTCGAGCCGCCGGCGAGCTTCTCCTGGAAGGCGAGTTCGGTCCACTGGAAGCCGGTGCCCTGCGGCAGCACCTTCTGGGCGATCGCCTCCATCTTGTCGAGCGCCACGCCCGAGGAGACGCCCGGTGCCGCCGAACCCTGGAGCGGTACGGCGGTGTACATGTTGTAACGCTGGATCAGCGCCGGGCCGGCGACGTCGCGGATCTCGACCAGGGTGCCGAGTGGCACCAGGGCGCCGGTCTGCGAGCGCACCTTGATCTGGGCGAGGTCCTCCTTGGTCATGCGGAAGCGCTGATCGGCCTGGGCGCGGACCTGATAGACGCGGCCGAAGGCATTGAAATCGTTGACGTAGGCCGTGCCGAAATTCTGCTGGAGAGCGGCGAAGACGGCTTCGACCGGCACGTTGAGCATCTGCGCCTTGGTGCGGTCGATGTCGACGCGGACCTGCGGCGTCGAGGCGGTGAAGGTGGTGAAGACGCCGCGCAGTTCCGGATCCTGCGCCGCCATGCCCATCATCTGATAGGCGAGGCCGAGGATGCGGTGCATGTCGGCCGAATCCTTCTCCTGGATTTCCAGTTTGAAGCCGCCCTGGTTGCCCAGGCCGCGCACCGGCGGCGGCGGCACCGCGATGGTGAAGGCCTCCTGGATCGGCGAGAGCCTCTTCAGGATCTCGCCGACCAACGCGTTCGAGGTCCTGCCCGTCTTCAGCCGCTCTTCGAAGGGGGCGAAAGGCACGAACAGGACGGCGCCGTTGGAGGCGGGGGTGAAGGTGGCGGCGTTGAGACCGGCGATCTCGACCGTATGGGCGACGCCGTCGATGTCGCGCACGATCCGCCCGGCCTTGGCCACCACGTCCTGCGTCCGGGTGAGCGAGGCGCCGTCGGGGAGCTGGATGATGACCAGCGCATAGCCCTGGTCCTGCGCCGGGATGAAGCCGGTCGGCAGCGTCTTGGCGAGCCACACCGTCGCGCCGATCATGCCGGCGTAGACGACGAGCGCCACCAGCTTGAAGCGCAGCACGAAGCCGACGGTCGCGGCGTAGCGGTCGGCGATGCGGTCGAAGGCGGTGTTGAAACCGTCGGAGAGCCAGCGTCCGAAGCGGGCGAGCGCCCCCGTCGGCCGGTGGCCCGGGTCGTGAGCCTTGAGGAGCAGCGCCGCGAGCGCCGGCGACAGGGTCAGCGAGTTGAAGGCCGAGATCAGCGTGGCGACCGCGATGGTGACGGCGAACTGGCGATAGAACTGGCCGGTGATGCCGGGGATGAAGGCGGCCGGCACGAAGACGGCGGCGAGCACCAGGGCGATGGCGATCAGCGCCGTGCCGACCTCGTCCATGGTCTGGTGGGTGGCGTCGCGAGGTTTCAGCCCGTCGGCGATGTTGCGCTCGACGTTCTCGACCACGACGATCGCGTCGTCGACGACGATGCCGATGGCGAGCACCAGACCGAAGAGCGTCAGATTGTTGAGCGAATAGCCGAGCGCCGAGAGGACCGCGAAGGTGCCGATCAGCGACACCGGAATGGTGGCGAGCGGGATGATCGCCGTGCGCCAGTTCTGCAGGAAGACGACGATGACGACGACGACCAGGATCACCGCCTCGAACAGCGTCTGGTAGACGGCGTCGACCGAGGCCTGGATGTATTCCGTCGGGTTGAACGGGATGGCGTAGGCGATGCCTTGCGGGAAGCTCTTGGCGAGCTCGTCCATGGCGGTGCGGATCTCCTTGGCGGCGGCGAGCGCATTTGTGCCCGGTCGCTGGAAGATGCCGATACCGACGGACGACTTGCCGTCGAAGGAGGAGAGGTTGTCGTAGCTCTGGGCGCCGATCTCGACCCGCGCCACGTCCTTCAGGCGGACGATGCGGCCGTCGGCGGTCGAGCGGACGATCACCTCGTTGAACTGCTGGGCGTCCTGGAAGCGCCCTTGCGTCTTCACCGAGAACTGGAAGGCGTTGTCCTTGGGCGCCGGCTGGCCGCCGATCGAGCCGCCGGAGACCTGGACGTTCTGGGCGCGCACCGCGGCGATGGCGTCGTCGGCGGTCAGCCCCAGGCTCGCCAGCTTGTCGGGATCGAGCCAGATGCGCAGCGAATAGAGACGCTCGCCGAAGATCGTCACGTCGCCGACGCCGTCGAGGCGCAGGAGCGGGTCACGGACGTTGGCGCGAGCGAAGTTCGACACGTAGAGCGGATCGAGCGACCCGTCGGGCGAGTACATCACCACGACCATCATGATGTCGGGCGACGACTTGTTGGTGGTGACGCCGAGCGACTGCACCGCCGAGGGCAGGCGCGGCATGGCGATCGACACGCGGTTCTGAACCAGAACCTGCGCCTTGTTGAGGTCGGTGCCGAGCTTGAAGGTGATGGTCAGCGCCATCGAGCCGTCGGCGGAGGCGTAGGAGGACATGTAGAGCATGTCCTCGACGCCGTTGATCTGCTCCTCGAGCGGCGTTGCCACGGTCGCCGCCACCGTTTCGGCGTCGGCGCCGGGATAGTTGGCGCGCACCACGATGGTCGGCGGCGCGATCTCGGGATATTGCGACACCGGCAGATTGCGGAAGGCGATCGAGCCGACGAGGATCAGCAGGATCGACAGGACCGAGGCGAAGATCGGCCGGTGGACGAAGAAGTGAGCGAAGCGCATCGGGTCGCGTCCTCACTTGGCCGGCGGCTGAGCGGCGGGCGCGGCGGGTGGAGGCGGGGCCGGGATCGCCGGTCCGACCGGCGGCAGCGCCACCATCTGCGGCGTCACCTTGACGCCCGGCCGGATGCGCACGATGCCGTTGACGGCGATCGTCTCGCTGCCGTCGAGACCGGAGCGGATCAGCCGCCAGCCGTCGATCTTGGGACCCGGCACCACCGGCTTCTGAGTGGTCGAGCCGTCCGCGGCGACGACGTGGACGATGCGGCGGGTCTGATCGGAGGCGATCGCCTCGTCGGGCAGCAGGATGCCCTTCTTGGTGCCGCCGAGCGGCACACGGATCTTGCCGAAGAGGCCGGGGGTGAGGAACAGGTCGTCGTTGGCGACCTTGGCGCGCACCCGCATGGTGCCGGAGGCCTGATCGACGCGGTTGTCGAAGAAGTCGACGCGTGCCTTGCGCTTCGGCTCGGGTTCGTCGGTGGTGCCGACGACGCCCTCGAGGCCGACGATCGAGGCGCTCGGGCCGCCGCTCGCCGCGGCGCGCTCGAAGGCGAGGAAGGTGGTCTCGTCGACGTCGAAATAGAAGTCGATCGGGTCGGCGGCGACGATGGTGGTCAGGAGCGTGTCGTTGGCCGCTACGAGCGTGCCCTCGGAGACCAGGGTGCGCGACAGGCGGCCGTCGATCGGCGCCTTCACCTGGGTGAACTCGAGATTGAGCTTGGCGGCGGCGAGCGCAGCGCGGTCGCCGGCGAGCTTGGCGGTCGCCTGGATCACCGCCTGGCGGCGCTGATCGAAGACCTGTTCGGTGATGTTGCCGGTCTTCTGCAACTGAGTGGCGCGCTCGAGGTCCCCGTTGGCGAAGGAGAGCGTCGTCTCCGACACGGTGACGGCGGCCGCCGCCTGATCGACCGACGCCTGATAGGGCCGCGGATCGATGGCGAAGAGCAGGTCGCCCTTCTTCACCGTCGCGCCGTCGGTGAAGGCGACCTTCTGGAGGTATCCGGCCACCCGCGACTTCACCTGGACCGACTGGGTCGCGTCGAACCGCCCGGTGAAGGCGACGTGCTCCTGGACGTCCTTGATCACCGGCTTGGCGACGGTGACCGGCGGGGCAGGGGGCGCGCCCTGTGCCTCGGCCTCCTGCGCTGCGACGAGGCAGGCGACGGCGAAGACGGCGGGAAGAAACAGGTGCCGCATGGGAAACCTCGGTGCGCGAAAAACGAGTCGCGGCCGGAGACGCGATCCGGCCGCGGCCCATATCAGCACGAGGAACGGTGTCTCGTCACCTTAATGATGGGTCATGCTGTGACGATCGACCATGTCGCCCGCCGCGGTCAGGCCGCCGCCGCGGTCGCCTCGCCGACGAGCCGCCGCAATCGGGCGATCGCCTTCTCCGACAATTCGGCCGCCAGGAATTCGACACCGAACTCCTCCTCCCCGACCCATTTGACGACACAGGGACAATAGATGCCCTTCTCGCCGCTCAACTCCATCTTGTCGCCGACCGCGACGCCGGCGATCGTCTTGACCTTGGCGCCGGTCAAGGAGACGTCGAGACAGGTCGCCTGTTCGCTGCGGCCGTCGCACCGCACCTCGATGAGGTGCCCGGTTTCGACCCGCTCGGCGCGCCCGTCACGGCGGTCGAGCGGACCGCGGCGCAGGGTCACCAGGAATTCCTTCACCGTCGCGGAGAGGCGATCGCCTTCGGACGAGATCGTATGGGTGCGTTGGCGGATGCCGCTGGCCAGCGTCGCCGTTTCGCGGGCGATCTCGGAGATGCCGTGGATGTCGCCGGTGACGGTACGGGTGCCTTCGAAGGCGTTACCGACGTTCTGGGCGATGTCGTCGGTCGCGGCGATCTGCGCTTCGATCGAACTGCGCATGGCGCCGGTGATGGCGTCGATCTCGGCGATGGTGCCGCCGATGCCGAGGATCGAATCGACCGCCGCCCTGGTCGCCGCCTGGACCTCGCCGATGTGGCGCGAGATCTCGCCGGTCGCTCGGCCGGTCTGTTCGGCGAGCGTCTTCACTTCCGAGGCGACGACCGCGAAGCCGCGTCCCGCCTCGCCGGCGCGCGCCGCCTCGATGGTGGCGTTGAGCGCCAGGAGGTTGGTCTGCGCGGCGATCTGATCGATGAGGTCGATGACCGCGCCGATCTTTTCCGCCGCCTCCGACAGGCCGGAGACGATCCGACCGGTCTCCTCGGCGCGCGCCACGGCGGTGCGGGCGATCACGGCGGAGCGGTCGACCTCGGTCCCGATGCCCTTGGCCGAGGAGGTCAGCGCGGCGGCGGCGTCGGCGACCGCCTGGACGTCGGAGGACGCCGTCTCGGACGTGCGGCCGACCGAGGCGGCACGTTCGTCGGTGGCGCCTGCGCCGGTTTCCATCCGGCTGGCGGCGTCGCCCATGTCGCGCGACCCGTCGATCAGGCTCTCGACGATCGAATTGATCGTCTCGGCGAAGTCCGAGGTCGAGACGTTGAAGGCGTCGATCCGCGCCTGGATCATGTCGGTGGCCTCGTTGATCGTGTCGGAGGCCATCAAGAGGGCACCGTTCATGCCGTGCGGCAGGATGCGGCGGTAGTACCGATTGTGACGGACGGCATCCATGGCGGCGCTCGACTCGCGCACGAAGGCGTCGAGATGGTCCGCCATGTCGTTGATCGCGTCGGAGAGGCGGCCGATCATGCCGGCCTGATCGAAGACCAGATCGCGGGTCTCGAAATCGCCGGCGGCGACCGCCCGCGCCACGCCGATCGATCGGTCGATGCCGGCGGCGATGCGCAAGGCGTTCCAGGTCGCGAAACCGACGGCGAGACCGGCGACGCCGAGCAGGGTGAGGGCGGTGATCGTCTGGCCGAACCAGACGGCCGCCGCGGTCGCGGTGATCGCGGCCAGGGCCAGGGCGCCGGGGAGGAGCGCCTCAGAGCGCGAAGATGAGCTCGTCATAGCTGGCCGCCTTCGATTTCACGATTTCCATCAGACGAGAGAAGGAAGCCTTCAGGCCGTCCTTGGCGTTGGCGTGGGAGGCCTCGATCCGCAGGAGATCGGCATAGACCGGCTCCATCACCTCCTCGATCACCCGGCGATCCGGCACCCGGCGATTGGAGTGGTAGCCGACGACCTCGCGCGCCTCATCGTAAGACGGCGTGACATGGGCGAAGACCCAATAGAAATCGCCGGTCCGCGTCATGTTCTTGACGTAGGCGAAGACTTCTTTCTTCTCGGCCAGTTGGTCCCAGAGGAGCTTGAACACCGCTCTCGGCATGTCGGGATGACGAATGATCGAATGGGGTTTGCCCATCAATTCGTCCCGCGTGTAGCCGGCGACCTGTGAAAAAGTGCGGTTCGCGTAGGTGATGCGCCCCTTGAGATCGGTCTTGGAGACGATGATCTCCTCGGGGCGGAACGTCACTTCCCGATCCGTAGGCGAAACAATTGCACCCATCGAGAAACACCCGCTTCGAGTCCGGCAGGAAAGTCTGCTTTCTAAAGGTTTTGTGTCAGGAGCGTTAACAAACCGTTCCGTTCTTTTCGTCGGATGAATACGGGTAAGTTACGTAGCGTAATATTTGACCGGACACATGACGAGAAAGGAAACGTCGACGGAATTGCACGAGCCGTCGAAGTGAAGACCGGCGGCGTACCCCGCCGGGGTCGTCGCGGATGTGTGGTTGACCTCCGTACTTCGATCCGAGGTCGGCTCGGCGTCGCGCGGCCGGCGCTGCACGTGCGAATAATATGGGCACGAAAATTTCAAAAAGAAAAAAATTGCGTTGATTTTTTGCGGCGCATCATCATAATCGATGTGTGGCCGGTGCTTCGCGGCACCCGTCATGGCCCTTCTGGGCGTTTCCTCCCTAGACTTGGGCCGCCGTCACAGGCGGCCTTTTTTTGCGCCGCAGTGAGGCGGGTCCGGGTCAGGCCGGCGTTGGTCGGGCGGGCGTACGCCGTCGGCCGAGAGCGTTGCGAGCCACGGTCTGGGAGCGGCGTCAATCGCGCGGCAGTCGCATCGGCCGCCCGTCGGGACCGCGCAGCGGGAACATCGCCGCCTGGAACGCCGTCGACATGTGTCCGGCCTTCTCGATCGCCTTGTCGGCGAGGTCGGCGGGCAATTCCTCTCGCGCGGTCTCGGAGAACAGGGCGATCCAGCGATCGAAATGTTCGGGCGTCAGTTCGAGCTTCCAATGGGGCGGGAAGGGCCGCCCCATGTAGCGGTCGGAGCCGATCAACTGGCGCGACCAGAAATCGATGATCACCTTGAGATGCTCGTCGAGCGCCGGAATGGCGCGGAAGATCGGCCCGATCAGGTCGTCGGCGTCGCCCTTCACGTAGAAGCGACGCACGAGGCGCTCGATCGCCGGCTCGATCTCGTGCGGATCGTGTTCGACGGTGAGCGTGAGGAGGTCGCGCTCCATGGATCATCCTCGTCTGGGAACGGTCCCGAATTGCTCGCAGGTCGGTGGAGCCGGAGGCAATCGGTAGAACCACGCAGTCACCCACGGTCACCCGGTCCCACGCGAACCGGGTTGCGCGGTCAGACCGGGGCGATGACGTGGAAGAACGTCCCGGAGACGCGGCCGCGGCGGCTGCCGGTCGGCACCTGCGGCGAACCGTAGGCGTCTCCGGCGAATCCGAAGGGGGCGTCGGTGCCGGGATCGACGATGGTGGCGTAGTGGAACTCGTGACCGCGGAGCCGTGTGCCGGCCGGGCCGAGCGGCCCCTCCGACAGCGTTTCCGCCGTCCGATAGCCGAGATTCATCTTGCGCTTCTCGAAGGATGTCGCGACGTCGAGCAGGGCTGTCATGGGGTGGGTCACGCCGGCGGCATCGGTGAGACTGCGGCCGAGCACCATGTAGCCGCCGCACTCGCCGTGGACCGGCTTCGTCGTTGCGAACCGCCGCAGCCCGTCGAGGAAGGTCGACGCGGCGGCGATCCGTCCCGCATGGAGTTCCGGATAGCCGCCGGGCAGCCAACAGACGTCGCAGCGCGGGCTCGGCGCCTCGTCGGCGAGCGGCGAGAAGAACTCGACATCCGCACCGGCGGCGCGCCACCCGGCGAGGAGATGAGGGTAGAGGAAGCCGAAGGCGGCGTCCCGGGCGACGGCGATCCGCTGGCCCGGCGGCGGCAGGAGCTTCGCACCGGTCGTGTCGAGCGCGCGCAGCGGTCGCGCCGCGCGCGTCATCCGGTCGAGATCGACGTGGGCCTCGACGAGGTCGGCCATGCGCTCGAGCAGCGCCTCGAGGCCGTCCGTTTCGGCCGCCTGGACGAGACCGAGGTGGCGCTCGGGGACGGCGATGTCGCCCGTCCGCGGGATCGCGCCGAGGACGTCGACGCCGATGGCTCGGATGGCGTCGCGCACCAGCCGGGTGTGGCGCTCCGAGCCGACGCGGTTGAGGATCACGCCGGCCAGGGCGAGATCGGGCGCATAGGCCTTCACGCCTGCGACGATCGCCGCCGCCGACTGCGACTGACCGGAAACGTCGTGGACGAGCACCACCGGCAGCCCCAGTGTCGCGGCGACATCGGCGCTCGAGCCCGTCCGCCCCGCTTCGCCGGGCACACCGTCGAAGAGACCCATCAGCCCCTCGGCGAGAAGGAGATCGGCGCCGGCGCTGGTCTCGCCGGCGAGCCGGGCGAGGAGGGCGGGGGGCATCGACCAACTGTCGAGATTGAGGCTCGGCCGGCCGGTCGCGGCGGCGTGGAAGGCCGGATCGATGTAGTCGGGGCCGCATTTCGCCCCGGCGACGGCGAGGCCGCGCCGCTTCAGCGCCCGGAGGGCGCCGAGCGTCACCGTCGTCTTGCCGCTCGACGATCGCAGCGCCGCGACGAGGAGGCCGCGCGCCGGGGTCATACGGTGGCGTCGGGGAAGCCGAGGGCGGCGCGCACCGGCACGATCGAGCCGATCACGGTGATCGCCGGCGCCTCGATGCCGGCCTTGGCGACGTCGGCGACGGCGTTTCCGAGGGTCGAGACCAGCACCCGCTGCTCCGGCGTCGTCGCCTTGTTGACGAAGGCGACGGGGGTGTCCGCGGTCATGCCGGCGCGCATCAGCTCGGCGATGATGGCGGCGAGGTTGTTCATCGCCATGTAGAGGACGAGCGGCACGCCGGTGCGGGCGAAGGCGGCCCAGTCGATCGCCTCCGGACCCTGCATGGCGTAGTGGCCGGTCATCAGGATGATGGCCTGGTTGGTGTCGCGGGTGGTCGCCGGGATGCCGGCGGCGGCGAGGCCGCCGAGGCCGGAGGTGATGCCCGAAACCACCTGGAAGGGGATGCCGGCGGCGTGGAGCGCCAGCGCCTCTTCACCGCCGCGGCCGAAGACGAAGGGATCGCCGCCCTTGAGGCGCAGGACGCGCTTGCCCTGGCGGGCGAGTTCGATCAGACGATCGGTGATGTCACGCTGCTTGGCCGAGGGTTTGCCGCCGCGCTTGCCGGCGAATTCGAGTTCGGCATCCTTGCGGACGAGCTCCAGGATCTCGGGCGAGACGAGCGCGTCGTAGACCAGCACGTCGGCGGTGCCGAGCGCGTGGATGGCGCGGGCGGTGAGCAGTCCGGGGTCGCCGGGGCCGGCGCCCACCAGCCAGACGGAACCCGGCTCGAAGGTCGGCATGTGCCGGCCGAGCGGTCCGAGATCGATCATGGCGCATTCCCTCCGTTGACGTCCTTCCCGGATCAGATACCAAGTCGCACGATGAAAGACGACACCTCCTTGATCGAAGATACGAAGGATTCTCGTCTGCGGCGCGGCTGGACCACCGGGTCCTGCGCCACGGCGGCGGCCAAGGCGGCCTTTTCCGCGCTTCTCGGGCGCGGCTTTCCCGATCCGGTGGAGATCGCACTTCCCGGCGGCGAACGGCCGAGCTTCGCGCTGGCCACCACCGAAATCGGTGCCGATTTCGCCCGCGCCGGCGTGGTCAAGGACGCCGGCGACGACCCCGACGTCACCCACGGCGCGCTCGTCGTCGCGACCGTTCGCCGCGCTGCGGCGGGGAGGGGGGTCGTCTTTCGCGCCGGAGACGGGGTCGGCACCATCACCCGTCCCGGTCTGCCGCTCGCCGTCGGCGAGCCGGCGATCAATCCCGTGCCGCGCGCCATGATCGCCCGCGCCCTCGCCGAAGTCGCGGAAGCCGCTGGGGCCGCGGTGGACGTCGAGGTCGAGATCTCGATCCCGAACGGCGAGAAGATCGCGGTGAAGACGCTGAACCCGCGCCTCGGCATCCTCGGTGGCCTGTCGATCCTGGGGACGACCGGCATCGTCGTGCCCTTCTCCTGCGCCGCCTGGATCCATTCGATCCACCGCGGCATCGACGTCGCCCGCGCCATGGGGTTCACCCACGTCGCCGGGTCGACCGGCCACACGAGCGAGGTCGCGGTGCAGGCGCTCCACCGCCTCGACGAGGTGCAGCTCATCGACATGGGCGACTTCGTCGGCGGTATGGCGAAGTACCTGCGCAGCCATCCGGTCGAGCGGGTGACCGTCGCCGGCGGCATCGGCAAGATGGTCAAGCTGGCGCAGGGGCTCGCCGATCTCCACTCCAAGCGTGGGTCGGTCGATCACGATTTCCTGGCTGAAATCGCGGCGCAGGCGGGTGCGGCGGCGGATGTGGTCGCGCGGGTGAGGGGAGCCAACACGGCGCTCGAAGTGCTGGAGATCGCGCGCGAAACCGGCTTCGATCTCGGCACGCCGATCGCCGAGGCCGGCTGGCGAACGGCGGCGAAGCTCCTCGACGGCGCGCCGATCGCGCTCGAGGTGGCGGTGTTCGATCGCCGCGGCGGGCTGGTGGCGACGACAGGGTTCCGACCGGTCGGTATGTAGCCGGATCGCGTTCGGGTCGGGAGAGGGAGGCGAGCTTACCGACCGACCGGTCGGAATCATCGCTCTCTCAGATGTCCAGTTCCAACTCGTCGGCGAAGGCGGCGCGTTCCTGGATGAAGGTGAAGCGGGCCTCGGGCTTGTTGCCCATCAGGCGCTCGACCGAATCCGCCGTCGGTTGTTCGCTGTCGTCGAGGATGCCGACGCGCAGAAGGGTGCGCGAGCGCGGATCCATGGTCGTCTCCTTGAGCTGGTTCGGCATCATCTCGCCGAGGCCCTTGAAGCGGCCGATCTCGGGCTTCTTGTTCTTGAACATCGTCCGCATCAGCTCGTCGCGATGCGCCTCGTCGCGGGCGTAGGCGGTCTTGGCGCCGTGGGTCAGCCGGTAGAGCGGCGGTACGGCGAGATAGAGGTGGCCGCTCCTCACGAGGTTGGGCATCTCGCGCCAGAAGAAGGTGACGAGCAGCGAGGCGATGTGGGCGCCGTCGACGTCGGCGTCGGTCATGACGATGATCTTGTCGTAGCGCAGATCCTCGTCGCGATAGGCGGAGCGCAACCCGCATCCGAGCGCCTGGACGAGGTCGGCGAGCTGCTGGTTGGCGCCCAGCTTCTCGCGCGTCGCCGAGGCGACGTTGAGGATCTTGCCGCGGAGCGGCAGCACCGCCTGGGAACGGCGATCGCGTGCCTGCTTGGCCGAGCCGCCGGCCGAATCGCCCTCGACGATGAAGAGTTCGGAGCCCTGCGCGGCGCTGTCGGAGCAGTCGGCGAGCTTGCCCGGCAGGCGCAGCTTGCGCACCGCGGTCTTGCGCAGGACCTCCTTCTCCTGGCGACGCTTGAGGCGCTCCTCGGCGCGCTCGATCGTCCATTCGAGGAGTTTCGCGGCATTGGCGGGCGAGGCGGCGATCCAGTGGTCGAAGGCGTCCTTGATCGCCGTCTCGACGATGCGGCTCGCCTCCTGAGTGGCGAGCTTGTCCTTGGTCTGGCCGACGAACTCCGGTTCGCGGATGAAGACCGACAGCATGGCGCCCGAGGAGGTCATGACGTCGTCGGTGGTCAGCACGCCGGCCCGTTTGTTGCCGACGAGATCGGCGTAGGCCTTGAGGCCGCGCAGGAGCGCGATGCGGAAGCCGGCCTCGTGAGTGCCGCCCTCGGGGGTCGGCACGGTGTTGCAGTAGGAGGAGACGAAGCCGTCGCCGGCGAACCAGGCGACCGCCCATTCGACCGCGCCGTGGCCCGACGTCTTCGCCGTCTTTCCCGCGAAGAAGTCCTCGCAGACGAGGCGCTCGCCCTTCAGCCGTTCGGCGAGGAAGTCCTTCAGGCCGCCGGGGAAGTGGAAGACCGCCTTGTCCGGCACCGGATCGGCCTGCGACACGCATTCCGGTGCGCAGGACCAACGGATCTCGACGCCGCCGAAGAGATAGGCCTTGGAGCGGGCCATGCGGTAGATGCGTTCCGCCTTGAAGCGCGCGCCCTCGCCGAAGATCTGGGGATCGGGGCGGAAGCGCACCGTGGTGCCGCGACGGTTCATGATCTCGCCGAGACTTTCGAGCCCACCCTGCGGATTGCCGCGAGAGAAGCGTTGGCGATAGAGCCGCCGGTTCTTGGCGACCTCGACCTCGAGGAACTCGGAAAGTGCATTGACCACCGACACGCCGACGCCGTGCAGACCGCCCGAGGTCTCGTATGCTTTGCCGTCGAACTTTCCGCCCGAATGCAGCATGGTCATGATGACTTCGAGGGCGGATTTGTCGGGGAACTTCGGGTGCGGATCGACCGGGATACCGCGGCCGTTGTCGGCGATGGTCAGCGTCCCGTCGGCGTCGAGCGCCACTTCGATGAAGGAGGCGTGGCCGGCCACCGCCTCGTCCATCGAATTGTCGATGACCTCGGCGAAGAGATGGTGCAGAGCCTTCTCGTCGGTGCCGCCGATGTACATGCCGGGGCGGCGGCGAACCGGTTCGAGGCCTTCGAGGACTTCGATGTGGGAAGCGTCGTAGTCGCTCTCGCCGGGCGTGGCGCGCTTCGACGAGGCGGCCAGCGTCAGCGCCGCCTTGACGGCCTCGGCCTTGGCGGCCGGCGTCTTCGCCGGCGCCTTGCGCGCCGTCGCCGCTCCGCCGAAGAGATCGTCACTCGCCATCTGCCGACACCCGTCCTTCGCGCTCGCCCGTCGCCATCCCGGCGCGGGCGCCGTTCATAGCCCGATCGTCCACCCGAATCACCGGCATTCTGTCACGGATCGGGAGGGCAAGGGAATTTGTTCGTGCATTGTTCTTGCTGGCCGTATCTCGGATCGTCGCGCGCTTCGCACTCTACCGCGGCGGGTCGGCTTCACGCCTCGTCCGGTGCCGCGCCGCGGCGATCAGCGTCCAGGTGTAGATCACCAGCGCCGTCCAGATCAGGGCGAAGGCGGCGAGCTTGGTCGCGCCGAAGGGCTCGTGGAAGACGAAGACGGCGATGAGGAAGATCATCGTCGGGGCGGAATACTGCATCACGGCGATGGTCGAGAGGCGCAGCAGCTTGGCGCCGGTGGCGTAGAGCATCAGCGGGATGGCGGTGACGACGCCGGAGCCGACGAGGAGAAGCGCGTCGGTGGCGCCGGTGTGGAGGAAGTGCGAGGCGCCCTCGCGCTCGAGCCAGCCGAACATCGCGAGGGAGGGCAGCGCCAGAAGCGTCACCTCGAGCAGGAAGCCCTGGGTCGGATCGACCGGCAGGGTGCGCTTGAAATAGGCGTAGAAGCCCCAGGAGACGGTGAGGACGATCGACACCCAGGGCAGGCCGCCGGCCTCCCAGGTGAGGAGCGCCACCGCGAGGGCGGCGAGGAAGATGGCGAAGACCTGCGGCCGGCTCAGCCGCTCGCCGATCAGCACGGCGGCGAGGAACACCGAGAACAGCGGGTTGATGTAGTAGCCGAGCGCCGTCTCCAGCGCCCGTCCGGCGCCGATCGCCCAGACGTAGGTGCCCCAGTTCACCGAGATCAGCGAGGCGGTCAGGAAAGCCATCGCCAGGGTGCGCGGCGTGGTCGCCGCCTTCACCAGCGCGCCGGCCTTGCCCTGCCACCACACCACCAATCCGGCGATCGGCAGCGACCACAGGATCCGGTGCGGCACCACCTCCCAGGCCGGCACGTGCGCCAGCGCCTTCATGTAGAGCGGCAGGAAGCCCCACATGAAATAGGCGCCACCGGCGAAGAGGAAGCCTTCCCGCGTATCGCGATGGTCCGAAGGAGACATGAAGAGCCGTTTCGAGCCGAAGCTCACATCGAGGGGAAGGGACGGCGCGGGCGCCGGCGGAACGTCGTACGCCCGGCGGCCGCAGGGTACGGCGACCGGAGAGAACTTGCGGCGGGCCGCGGCGGTCCGTACCGAGCCGCTGCGATCCTCCATCCCATAAAGGCCTTTTCGAGATCGCGCAGAGCGGCGGAGCGCATGGCTGCCCCCCACCGGATCGGCGCGATCCCCGCTCACTCCGGCCGTGAATCCCGGCCGCGGAACCGCCGCTGATAGCCCGCATCGTAGAGCGCGCTCTCGCGGACGACCTCCGCCGCGAGCGCCCGGCCGACCAGGATCAGCGCGGTGCGCTCGAGGCCTCCGGCGGCGGCGAGCTCCGCCTCGATGGTGGCGAGCGTCCCGCGGATCACCTTCTCGTCGGGCCAGGTGGCGCGGAAGACGATCGCCACCGGGCAGTCGGCGCCATAGGCGGGCGTCAGTTCGGCGACGATCTTCGGCAACACGTGGATCGAGAGATGGACGGCCAGCGTCGCCCGTGTCGCGGCGAAGGCTGCGAGCGTCTCGGTCTCGGGCATCGCCGAGGCGCGGCCCGAGGTGCGGGTGAGCACCACCGACTGGGCGACTTCCGGCAGCGTCAGTTCCTGGCCGAGAACGGCGGCGGCGGCGGCGAAGGAGGGTACGCCCGGCGTCACCGTGTAGGGGATGCCGTGTTTCTCCAGGCGGCGGATCTGCTCGCCCATGGCGCTCCACACCGAGAGGTCGCCGGAATGGAGCCGCGCCACGTCTTCGCCCGCGGCGTCGGCGCGGAGGTATTCCGCCTCGATCTCGTCGAGCGACATCGGCGCCGTGTCGACGATGCGGGCGTCCGCGCGGGCGTGGGTCAGGAGTTCGGGCGCGATGATCGAGCCGGCCCACATCACCACGGGGCACCGCGCCAAGAGGTCGCGCCCGCGCACCGTGATGAGATCGGCCGCGCCGGGCCCGGCTCCGATGAAATGCACCGTCATTCCGCATCCGCTCCCGTCGTCGCGCCGCCGAGTGCCACCGCCACGGTGGCGCCCCTGTCGGCCATGCGTTTCACCACCAGACGTGCGCCGGGGCCGGCGCCGGCGAGCGCCGCGCCCTCCGCGATCGACGGCACGCCGAAGAGTTCCACCACCTTGTCCGACCGCGTCTCGACGGCGTCGGCGACCGCCGCCAGCGCGGCGCGCGGCAGATGGACGAGGGCGAGCCCGAGGGCCGCGGCGGCCTCGCCGATGCCCGGTTCCTGCGCCTTGTCGACGACGGTGAACATCGCCACCGGCGCATCGGGCCGGGCGCAGGTCTCGAGGGCGCGTTCGACGAGATCGGCGATCGCCGCGCCCGAGACCCCGGAGCGGCAACCGACCCCGACGGCGAGGAAGGGGCGGGAGGTCATGCGAGGGCTCTCCGCTCGGGCTGAGCGGAGGTGCTCGTCGCACCGAGAGTGCCGGCCCCACCTCCCTGTCCCTCCCCCTCGAGCGGGGAGGGGACGCCGAAGGCGCAGCCGGTCATCGCGACGTGGGCCCGGCGGTGTTTCGGAACGGCCCAGCGCCTATGGGACGAAGATCCGCGCCCCGTCGTTGCCTCCCCCCGGGAGGGGGCGGGACAGGGAGAGGGGGCTAGGAGGCTGCCCGGCGGACGGCGGGAGTTCGGGTCGAACGCCGAGCACCTCATCCCTCGTCCTCCACAGCCTCGTCCACCTCGTCTCCCCGGCCCGTCCAACGGTTTTCCACAGGGCCGTCCACAGGTTTTTCCCAACACCACTGGACGATCGGCATCGCCGGCTTGAAGCCGTGGAAGCGGCCGAGGGGGACGGCGCGGGCGATCGAGATCTGCACCAACTCGCCGCCGAAAGCCTTGGCGTGGCCGATCACCTCGGCCTGGGTCTCGATGGTCACGGCGTTGATCACCAGCCGCCCGCCCGGGGCGAGGCGCTCCATGCACAGTTTCACCAGTGCCGCGTCCGAGCCGCCGCCGCCGAGGAAGACGGCGTTCGGCGTCGCCAGTCCGTCGAGGGCGGCCGGGGCGAAGCCCTCGACGATGGCGAGATCCGGCACCCCGAATGTGGCGGCGTTGCGGGCGATGCGGGCGAGGCGATCGGCGCGCGGCTCGACGGCGATCGCCCGGTTCTTCGGGTCCGCCAGCATCCATTCGATGGCGATCGAGCCGGTGCCGGCGCCGACGTCCCACAGGAGTTCGCCGTGGCGCGGCGCCAGCTTGGAGAGCGTCACGGCGCGGACTTCGCGCTTGGTGATCTGGCCGTCGTTGTCGAAGAAATGATCGGGAATGCCGGCGGCGAGCGGCAGGACGCGGGCGCTCGCGTCGGCCACCACCTCGATCGCCACGGTGTTCAGGGGATCGAGATCGGCGCGGTCGAAGTCGTTCGCCGTGGTGGCGTGGACGCGCTCGCGCATCCCCCCCATAGCCTCCAGCACGATCAGCTTGGAGCGGCCCATGCCGCGGTCGCGCAGGTGTTCGGCGAGGCGGCCGGGCGTGGTGCCGTCCCAGGAGAGGACGAGGATGCGCCGGCCGGGCTGGAGATGCGGCACGATCTTCTCGAAGGCGCGGCCGTGGAGGGTGACCAGCGCACAATCCTGCACCGCCCAGCCGACGCGCGCCGCCGCCATCGAGAAGGCCGACGGGGCAGGGATGGTGACATAGTCGGTCGGCGGCACGTGGCGGGCGAGCAGCGAGCCGACGCCGTAGGAGAAGGGGTCGCCCGACGCGAGCACCGCCACGGGGCGGCCGCGTCGCGCCAGGATCGCCGGGAAGGCGTCGGTGAGCGGCGACGGCCAGGCGAGTTTCTCGCCCTTCACGTCGCCGACCAGATCGAGATGGCGCTTGCCGCCGACGACGAGTTCGGCTTGATCGAGGAGCCGACGCGCGGCAGGAGAGAGGCCGTCGAGGCCGTCTTCGCCGAGGCCGAGGATGGCGAGCCACGGATGGGTGGCGGCCGGATCGATCATGGATGCGCTCCCGGGAGGGGTCATGCGGGTTCTGGTGCTGGGTGGTACCACGGAAGCGAGCCGTTTGGCCAAGGCGCTTTCGGCGCGGTCCGACATCGTCGCGACGCTGTCGCTCGCCGGCCGGACCGAGGCGCCGGCGGCCCAGCCGATCCCGACGCGGATCGGCGGCTTCGGCGGTGTCGAAGGGCTGGCCCGGCACCTCCGCGACGAGGCGATCGGCGTTCTCGTCGACGCCACCCACCCCTTCGCCGCACAGATCTCGAAGAACGCGGCGGAGGCGGCGCGGGCGACGGCCACGCCGATCGTCGCCTTCGTCCGCCCACCGTGGACCCGGGAGACGGGCGATCGGTGGATCGATGTCGAGAGTCTCGACGCGGCGGCCCGCGCGATCGGCGAGACGCCGCGTCGCGTGCTCCTCACCACCGGCCGCCTCGGCCTTCCCGCCTTCGAGGCGGCGCCGCAGCATCACTATCTCGTCCGCACCATCGATCATCCCGGCGACCTGCCGGGTCTGCCCGATCACACGCTGCTGCTCGATCGCGGGCCCTTCGACCTCGCCGCCGAGCGCGATCTGATGGTGCGCGAGCGTATCGACGTGGTGGTCACCAAGAACTCCGGCGGCTCGGCGACACGGCCGAAGATGGTGGCGGCGCGGGAGCTCGGCCTTCCGGTGATCGTGGTGCAACCGCCGGTCCGCCCCGATGTCCCGCAGGTGCACGACGTCGAGGGCGTCTTCGCCTTCATCGAGAAGGCGAGGGCGCCATAGGTTGCGGATCGGTAGGGTGCGAAGAGCGCGAGCGAATTGCCGCGTCCGATGCCCCGGAGCGGAACGCCCGACAGGGTCGGATATTTCACCGGCGCCGCCGGTGCGATTCGCTGCGCTCTTCGCACCCTATTTCGGCAACGGCTTCGAATAGATCTTGCGGAAGATCTCGTCGGCCTTCGCCCGCGCGGCGCGCTGTTCGTCGGGGGTGAGGTTCTGCCGGCAGTCGATCTCGACGTTGTCGTCGTCGGAGGCTTCGGCTTTCGGATGCTTGGCGGCGACGATGACCAGCCGCCAGGCGCAGGCCTTGACGTCGTCGATCGATTCCACCCCGTCGCAGCCGTCGGTGTAGCACCAGGCGATGTTGCGCTGGTTCTGGTAGGTGCCGGCCATGGCGCGGGTCATCTCGTCGTCCCAATGGGCGCGCTGGGCGTCGGTGACGACGTATTTGAGCCGCGGCAGATGGGTCGCCAATTCCGGCACGGGCTTGAATACCTGCGCCCGCCCGGGCGACGGCGTCAGGTCGCAGAGCGCGGCCGACGTCGGCGACAGGGCCGAGAAGCCGGGCTTGTCGCCGCCGCCGATGAGGAAGTCCGCACGGCGCTCGGCATCGGCGAAACCGGCGAGCGTCGTCGGTGACGAGCGCACCTTCATGGCCAGCGCGATGTGCACGCCCCAGCCGAGCCTACGGATGGCGGTGGAGCGTTCGTCGGAGACGATCGCCGTCAGGCCCGAGACGTCGCTCGCGTGGGCGGTGAAGAGCGCCGGACAGGCGCGGCGGAAAGCGTCGAGCGCCTTGTCGACGAATTCGCGCGAGACCTTGTCGGTCTCCATGTCCACCGAGATCGCCGTCGGATCCGACGAACAGGCCGCGGCGGCGAAGACGATCACGAAGGCGAGCCCGCGACGGATCGAGGGCGCGGACGAGCGAGGGGAGGGAGGCGACATCATCGGGCGCTCCGGTTCGGTTCGCCCGAGTGTGCCACGAAAATCGTCGGCGGAAGGTTATCGGACCCGCCGGATCTTCGCCGCTCCCATGGTCCTCGCCGACATTCCACTGCGCCGGACGCAGACCCTTCAGATCCCGTCGGGGAAGACCGCGTCCATCACATCGAGGGCGAAGCGGGCCGAGACGGTGGCGGGGCCGCCGCCCATCTCCATGCCGACGTCGATCGCCTCCATGATCTCGCGACCCGAGGCGCCGGCCCGCGCCGCCTGCTCGATGTGCCACTGGATGCAGCTCTCGCAGTCGAGGACGATCGAGATGCCGATGGCGATCAGTTCCTTCTGGCGCTTCGAAAGCGCGCCGTCGGCATAGGTCGCTTTCTCGAGCGTCACGAAGGCCTGGTAGGTCTTCGAGCCGAGTGCGGTGAAACGCATGTGGGCGGCACGCCGCCGCTTCGCCAATTCGCCGAGTTTTTCAGTGACCATGGGCGGACCCTCTCGTGATCTTTCGAGCCCATCCTCCGCCTGGAGGGTGGCGCATCCGGGAAGCTCCGTAAAGACGGTGAATGGACGCGGGGGAAGGTCGTGGCAAAGCGGATTCCCACTGAGTCGCAAGGGCTTGTTAACCACGAGATGATCGAATGGAGGTCTCGGTTCCCTCGCGGGGCGTCGTTGTTCAGAGTTCGAGGCGTCAGAGTTCGTATGTCCACGCGTCAACACAAGAAATCCTATCTGCGTCCTCTGCTCGTCCCGGTCATCGCCCTCGGCTTCTCAGGTTACTTCGCCTGGCACGGTTGGCACGGGTCCTTCGGTATCGAAGCGCGTCGGCAATTGGCGGTCGAGGCGAAGCGTCTCGACGGCGAGCTCGCCAAGGTGAAGGCCGAGCGAGCGGCGGTCGAACGGCGTGTGGCGCTGCTGCGCTCCGCCAGCCTCGAGAGCGACATGCTCGACGAACGCGCCCGCGAGATCCTCGGCTTCGCCAACGGCAACGAGGTCGCCATCGTCGCGACTGCGCCGATCGGTCGCATCGTCAACCGAAACTGAGTTCATTTGGTCGAATCAACTCGATTTCAGTTCAGTCGAAAATTCGTGTTGCACAGCAACATCTTGATGGTGCTCCGCACCGTCGTCGGTGACCCTTGCGTGGGGTCGCGGACGCTCTATCCTCCCCTCATCCAGATCGGTACGCCGCCGACGCAGGGGAGGAACAGATGGCCACGGCCAAGTCGACCAAGAGCAAGGCGCCGCAAGAGACGGGACCGGCTCCCTTCAATCGGGACGAGGAACTCGCCGCCTATCGCATGATGCTGCTGATCCGCCGCTTCGAGGAGAAGGCGGGTCAGATGTACGGCATGGGGCTGATCGGCGGTTTCTGCCACCTCTACATCGGCCAGGAAGCCGTCGTCGTCGGCATGCAGATGGCGATGGAAGAGGGCGACCAGTTCATCACCGGCTACCGCGACCACGGCCACATGCTGGCCTGCGGCATGTCGGCGAACGGCGTCATGGCCGAGCTGACCGGGCGCCGCGGCGGCTATTCCAAGGGCAAGGGCGGCTCGATGCACATGTTCAGCGTCGAGAAGCAGTTCTTCGGCGGTCACGGCATCGTCGGCGCCCAGGTGTCGCTCGGCACCGGCCTCGGCTTCGCCAACCGCTACAAGAAGAACGGCAAGGTGTCGCTGGCCTTCTTCGGCGACGGCGCGGCCAACCAGGGTCAGGTCTACGAGAGCTTCAACATGGCGGCGCTGTGGAAGCTGCCGGTCGTCTACGTCATCGAGAACAACCGCTACGCCATGGGCACGGCGGTGACCCGCGCCTCGTCGCAGACCGACTTCTCCAAGCGCGGCGCCTCGTTCGACATCCCCGGCGAGCAGGTCGACGGCATGGACGTTCGCGCGGTGCGCGAGGCCTCGGCCCGCGCCCTCGAGCACGCCCGCACCGGCCAGGGTCCGTATATCCTGGAGATGCAGACCTATCGCTATCGTGGCCACTCCATGTCCGACCCGGCCAAGTACCGGTCGAAGGAGGAGGTCCAGAAGATGCGCAACGAGCACGACCCGATCGAGCAGGTGCGCAATCGTCTCCTCGCCGGCGGCCTCGTCTCCGAGGACGACCTCAAGAAGATCGATGCCGAGGTTCGGGTGATCGTCCAGGAGTCGGCCGAATTCGCCCAGAACGACCCCGAGCCGGACGCGTCCGAGCTCTGGACCGACATCGTACGCTGAGGAGACCGCGACATGGCGACCGAAATTCTCATGCCCGCGCTCTCCCCGACGATGGAGGAGGGCAAACTCGCCAAGTGGCTGAAGGCCGTCGGCGACACCGTCAAGGCCGGCGACGTCATCGCCGAGATCGAGACCGACAAGGCGACGATGGAAGTCGAAGCCGTCGACGAGGGCGTGCTCTCGGCGATCCTGATCGCCGCCGGCTCGGAAGGCGTGAAGGTCAACACGCCGATCGCCCTGATCGGCGTCGACGTGAACGACACCGCCGGCGCTTCGGCCCCCGCGGCCGCGCCGGTCCCGGCTGCCGCGCCCGCTCCCGCCGCTCCGGCGGTGGTTGCCGCCGCGGTCGCCGACGAGCCGGATTATCCGGCGGGTACGGAATTCGTCACCCAGACGGTGCGTGAGGCGTTGCGCGACGCCATGGCCGAGGAGATGCGCCGCGACGACACCGTCTTCGTCATGGGCGAGGAGGTCGCCGAGTACCAGGGCGCCTACAAGGTGACGCAGAACCTGCTGCAGGAGTTCGGCGACGCCCGCGTCATCGACACGCCGATCACCGAGCACGGCTTCGCCGGTCTCGGCGTCGGCGCGGCGCTCGCCGGTCTGCGGCCGATCGTCGAGTTCATGACCTTCAACTTCGCCATGCAGGCGATCGACCACATCATCAATTCCGCCGCCAAGACGCTCTACATGTCCGGCGGCCAGATGGGCTGCCCGATCGTCTTCCGCGGCGCCAACGGTGCGGCCGCCCGCGTCGGTGCGCAGCACTCCCAGGATTATGCGGCGTGGTACGCCCAGATCCCCGGCCTGAAGGTGGTCCAGCCGTGGAACGCGGCGGATGCCAAGGGCCTTCTCAAGGCGGCGATCCGCGATCCCAACCCGGTGGTCTTCCTGGAGAACGAGATCCTCTACGGCCAGTCCTTCGAGGTGCCGGTCGGCGACCACGTCGTCCCGATCGGCAAGGCCAAGGTGGTGCGCAAGGGTACCGACGTGACCCTCGTCTCCTTCGGCATCGGCATGACCTACTGCATCAAAGCCGCCGCCGAGCTCGAGGCACAAGGTATCTCGGCCGAGGTGATCGACCTCAGGACGCTGCGTCCGCTCGATATGGAGACGGTCGTCGCCTCGGTGATGAAGACCGGGCGCTGCGTCACCGTCGAAGAGGGCTGGCCGGTCTGCTCGATCGGCTCGGAGATCGCCTCCAGGTTGGTCACGGAGGCCTTCGACTGGCTCGACGCGCCGGTGCTCAAGGTCACGGGCAAGGACGTGCCGATGCCCTATGCCGCCAACCTCGAGAAGCTGGCGCTGCCGTCGGTCGCCGAGGTGATCGAGGCGGTCCGGGCGGTGACCTACCGCTGATCCCCCGTGGCCGCGGGCGAGAGCGCCGCGGCCCGGTCCCAGCCGGGGTGACGATCGCGTCCGCCCCGAGAGATCCGTGACACATCGGGGGGACCCATGCCCACCAACATCCTCATGCCCGCGCTGTCTCCGACCATGGAGAAGGGCAATCTCGCCAAGTGGCTGAAGGCCGTCGGCGACACCGTCAAGTCCGGCGACGTCATCGCCGAGATCGAGACCGACAAGGCGACCATGGAAGTGGAAGCCGTCGACGAGGGGACGCTCGCAGCCATCCTGGTGCCGGCCGGTACCCAGGACGTCGCCGTCAACACGCCGATCGCGGTGATCGCGGCGGAAGGCGAGGACGTCTCGGCGGCCGCAGCGGCACCCGCCCCGAAGGCCGCTCCGGCTCCGGCGCCGACCGTCTCGGCCGGTCCGGCCCCGGTCGCGGCCTCCGGCGAACGCATCTTCGCCTCGCCGCTCGCCCGCCGGGTGGCCAAGGAGAAGGGGCTCGATCTCGCCAAGATCGCCGGCTCCGGCCCGCGCGGCCGCATCGTTCTCAAGGACGTCGAAGCCGCCGCCGCGTCCGGCACGGCCAAGGCCGGCGCGCCCGCGTCCGCCGCCGCTGCCGCTCCTGCCGCCGCGTCGCCGGCAGCCGCCGCTCCGGTGGCGCTGCCCACCGGTCCGTCGGAGGAGGCGATCCTGCGGATGTTCGAGCCGGGGTCCTACGAGACCATCCCGCACGACGGCATGCGCAAGACCATCGCCAAGCGGCTGATGGAATCGAAGCTGACGGTGCCGCACTTCTACCTGACGGTCGACACCGAGCTCGACGCGCTCTTGGGCTTACGCGAGCAGATCAACGCCGCCGCGCCCGTGAGGGACGGCAAGCCGGCCTACAAGGTCTCGGTCAACGACTTCGTCATCAAGGCGATGGCGGTGGCCTTGCAGCGCGTGCCCGACGCCAACGTCACCTGGACCGACGGGGCGATGCTCAAGCATCGCCACTCCGACGTCGGCGTCGCGGTGTCGATCCCCGGCGGCCTGATCACCCCGGTGGTGCGCAGGGCGGAGACCAAGACCCTGTCGGCGATCTCCAACGAGATGAAGGACTTCGCCGCCCGCGCCAAGGCCCGCAAGTTGAAGCCCGAGGAGTATCAGGGCGGCTCCACCGCCGTCTCCAACCTCGGCATGTTCGGCATCAAGGACTTCGCCGCGATCATCAACCCGCCGCACGCGACGATCCTGGCGGTCGGCGCCGGCGAGAAGCGGGTGGTGGTCAAGGGCGGTCAGCCGGCCGTCGCCACGGTGATGACGGTGACGCTGTCGACCGACCACCGTGCGGTGGACGGCGCGCTCGGCGCCGAGCTCCTGGCGGCGTTCAAGGCGCTGATCGAGAACCCGATGGGCATGCTGGTGTGAGGCGCTGAACAACCTCCGGCGGCTCGTGAGAGCATCGAGGAGGCAGCACCGAAGTCCCTTCTCCCCTTGCGGGAGAAGGTGGCCGCAGGCCGGATGAGGGGTCTGGACCTCTCGTTCAGCTCCGTGCCCGATGGTTCGACCGGTTGCCGCTTCGCGGCGCCCCCTCATCCGCCCCTTCGGGGCACCTTCTCCCGCGGGGGGAGAAGGGGGTGCCAGAGGCGACGGTCGGGAGATGGCAGAGCGCAGTGTGAGTTACGGAACGGCGACGTTCACGTCATGGTCTCGGGCATAGCGAGAGATGCTCCGCCCGTGTCCGAGATCACCGACGTCGTGTTGCCGATCCTGCAGAAGATTCAGGCCGACATCGTCGGCCTCAAGTCGGATGTGTCCGATCTGAAGGGCGACACGCAGGACAGCCGCGAGATCCTCGAGCGGATGCAGGGCCACGTCACCTTCACGGTCGGCCTCCATGGTGAAAACCGGGCCGATATTCAGGGCGTTCCGGCGGATATCGCCGGCCTGAAGAACCGGCTCGCCATTCTCGAGGCCCGCCCCTGAGATCGGGACCTCGGCGAGCGAGGTCCCTCATGTCTCAATATGACGTCATCGTCATCGGCGCCGGTCCCGGCGGCTACGTCACCGCCATCCGTGCCGCCCAGCTCGGCCTCAAGGCGGCGGTGGTCGAGGCCAAGCATCTCGGCGGCATCTGCCTCAACTGGGGTTGCATTCCGACCAAGGCGCTGCTGCGCTCGGCCGAGATCTACCAATACATGAAGCATGCATCCGCCTTCGGCCTGAAGGTGGACAATGCCAGCTTCGATCTCGAGGCGATCGTCAAGCGGTCGCGCGGCGTTTCCGGCCAGCTCGCCACCGGCGTCGGCTTCCTTCTGAAGAAGAACAAGGTCGACGTGATCTGGGGCCGGGCGACGCTCACCGCCCCGGGCAAGCTCACCGTCGCTGCCGCCGACGGGGCGCCGAAGGGGGCGCTCGGCGCCGGCGACTATGCGGCGAAGCACGTCATTCTCGCCACCGGCGCTCGGCCGCGCATCGTGCCCGGGCTCGAGCCCGACGGCAAGCTCGTCTGGACCTATTTCGACGCGTTGCAGCCGAAAAGCCTGCCGAAGACCATGCTGGTGGTCGGCTCGGGCGCCATCGGCATCGAGTTCGCGTCGTTCTACAACGCCCTCGGTGTCGACGTGACGGTGGTCGAGGTGATGGACCGGGTGCTGCCGGTCGAGGACGCCGAGATCTCGGCGCTGGCCAAGAAGAGCTTCGAGAAGGCCGGCCTGAAGATCCACGTCAAGACCAAGGTCGCCGGCCTCGTCCGCCATGCCGACAGCGTCACCGCGACGCTCGAGGACGACAAGGGCGTGACCCGCGAGGTGATCGTCGATCGCGTCATCTCCGCCGTCGGCGTCGTCGGCAACGTCGAGAACCTCGGGCTCGAAACGCTCGGGGTGAAGACCGAGCGCGGTTGCGTCGTCATCGACGAGTTCGGCCGGTCGAACGTCCCCGGCATCTACGCCATCGGCGACGTCGCCGGTCCGCCGATGCTCGCCCACAAGGGCGAACACGAGGGCGTCATCTGCGTCGAGGCCATCGCCGGGAAGCACCCGCACGCGATGGACAAGCTCAAGATCCCCGCCTGCACCTATTCCCAGCCGCAGGTCTCCTCGGTGGGCCTGACCGAAGCCAAGGCCAAGGAAGCGGGTTTCGAGGTAAAGGTCGGCCGCTTCCCCTATCTCGGCAACGGCAAGGCGATCGCGCTCGGCGAGCCCGAGGGTCTGGTCAAGGTGGTCTTCGACAAGAAGACCGGGCGGTTGCTCGGCGCCCACATGATCGGCGCGGAAGTGACCGAGCTGATCCAGGGCTACGCCGTGGCGATGAACCTCGAGACCACCGAGGAGGATCTCATCCACACGGTGTTCCCGCACCCGACGCTGTCCGAGATGATGCACGAGGCGGTGCTCGACTCGGAAGGCCGCGCCATCCACATCTGACGTCGTGGGCGGCCGCGGGCGGGCAGCGACCCGTCTCCGCGGCCGCCGTCGTCTGCCGAAGACTTGGGCGAGATGCCCAATGTCTCATCGGCGTTGTGGCCGCGAACGGTGGGAGATGGTTTCTCTCCGGTTTCGCGTCGCATCGCGTCTGCAGATATTTTGTGCAAGCCCGCAATTCAAACATTTCACCTGATCTCGATTAGGATTCGATTAACCGTCACCCAGGGTAATCTCGGCGCGTCAGGTCGCACAGAACGACGGAACGAGCACCGAGATGATGGCCAGCACCAAGGGACGGGACACCTCCGAAGACACCGATTTCGTCGGCATCGACGATATCGTCAGATGTTCCAATGCAGCGCGCGACACGACGCTCGACAAGGTCGGCGAGATCCGTGCCATCACCCGGCGCATGAAGATCCTCGCGCTCAACGCCCTCATCGAAGCGGCCCGCGCCGGCGAGGTCGGCCGCGGCTTCGCCGTCGTCAGCCAGGAGGTGAGGGGGATCTCCGAGGAGGTCGACGGCCTCGCCGTCGGGCTCGAGGCCGAACTGGGCGGGGAGATCGAAAAGCTCTCGCAGATGGCGACCCGCATGGCGCAGTCGGCGCACGGCGCGCGCATGGTCGATCTCGCCCTTTCCGCCGTCGAGCTGATCGACCGAAACCTCTACGAACGCTCCTGCGATGTCCGTTGGTGGGCGACCGACAGCGCCGTCGTCGACGCCGCCACCGATCCGACGCGCGAGGCCTGCGACCACGCCGGCCGCCGCCTCGGCGTCATCCTCAGGGCCTACACTGTTTATCTCGACCTCTGGCTGGTCGACCCGTCGGGTCACGTCATCGCCAACGGCCGCGGCGACCGCTTCGGCGTCGTCGGCCACTCGGTCGCCGATCGGCCGTGGTTCCGCGCCGCCATGGGCCTGCGCTCCGGCGACGATTTCCACGCCGAGGACATCGCCGCCGAGACGTTGCTCGATCACGCCCGCGTCTCGACCTTCGCCACCACGGTGCGCGCCGACGGCGAGGCCGACGGCCGTCCGCTCGGCGTCCTCGCCATCCATTTCGACTGGGAGCCCCAGGCCGCGACCATCGTCCAGGGCGTGCGGCTCGCCGAACACGAGAAGGCGCGTTCGCGCGTGATGCTCGTCGATCGCCACAAACGGGTGATCGCGTCGTCCGACGGGCACGGCATCCTCTCGGAGCGCGTCGTCTTCGACCCGGCCGGCCGCACCTCCGGCTGCGATCCGCTGCCCGGCGGCGGCTCGGTCGCCTTCCACCTGACGCCCGGTTACGAGACCTACGGCGGGCTCGGCTGGTACGGCGTCATCCTCGAAGCGGCCGAAGGGCATCACGTTCGCGCCGTCGCCTGAGGCGCGCGGCGCCGACCGAAAGGTCGCGCCGGGAGCCGCCGCGCCACCCGGTTCCGGGGTGCCCGTCCGGGATACCCTGTACGCCGCCGCGCTCGACTTCGTGCGCGGAACCGGTCATGGGTGAGGGCGAAAGGACCGCCATGGTGCGGCGGTCGCCGCGGAGGTGCCATCTCATGAACGGCCGGACGGGAGAGATCGCCAGCGGCGAGGGTGGCGTGCGCATCGGCTGGCGGCAACGGGCGGTGCTCCTCGCCATCCTCGGCGTCGCTGCCTTCGTCCTCGCCGCGCCGCCGATCCTGTCGCTGTGGTTGGACCGCGACGGCTGTCCCTCCGAGGTGACCTCGCACGGCTTCACCGGTAAGGGCCGGTGGGAGATCGCGCGCGCCGACTGTGGGGCGGGGCGCATCCTCCACCGCTTGGCCATCGTTCCGCCCAAGGGCGGCACGGCGCTGATCTACGAGGCCGAAGGCGGGCCGCAGCCGCTGTCCTGGACCCAGACGGGTTCCACCGGCCGCCTGGAGCTGTCGCGTCCGCTCGCCGGCGAGACCGCAGCGATGATCGAACTGCCGCTCAACAAGAAGGGCCTGCCCGAGGCGCCGATCTTCGTGCGCGACGGCCGCCGCGTCGCCGCGCCCTGATCCATCGTCCGGTCGTCGGCCTGCGATGCCGGTGCGACGCCGGCGCGACGGTCCCTCGCGCCGGGTAATCGCGCCATCCTGTGCCTCCGCGTTTCCTTGTCCGCCGCTTCGGCGTAGACAGGAGGAGAGACGAGGAGGCCCGATTTGACGATTCCGCGCGACGACAGTTCCAAGGCTTGGCGCCGCCGACGGCAGGGGCGCATCGTACTCGTCCTCGTCGGTATCGCCGCGACCGTCGCGGTCGTGGCGCCGGAGTGGCTGCGCTCCTTCTGGGCGCGTGACTTCTGCCCGACCGAAGTGACGCAGAGCGGCGAGGCGAGCGGTATCCGCTGGGAGGTGGCGCGGTCCGAATGCGCCGCCGATCGGGTCGTCTGGCAACTGCGCATCGTCCCGCCGAAGGGCGTCTCGACCCTCGTCTACGAGGCCGAAGGCGGTCCGCTGCCGCGCGCCTGGCGGCAGGAAGGCTTCAACGGGACGGTGGTTCTCGCCGCGCCGCTGGTCACCGGCGAGAGCGAGCTCGACCTCAAACTCGACGTGAAGAGCCGCCCGGCGAAGCCGATCCGGGTGAAAGAGGGACGCAGGGTCGACTGAGGCGCAGGGCGCTTCGCCTTGCCGCGGCGCGCCCACGCCTATATCAGTCGCTGTCACACGCCCGCGCGCGCGGGTTTCCCAGGAGACCGCCCATGGTGACCGTGGTCGACACGACCAAGGATCTGCGCCCCCGTCATCCGGAGAAGGCGCACCGGCCCGATCAGCCGATCGCCCGCAAGCCGGCGTGGATCCGCGTCAAGGCGCCGGGCTCGCCGGTCTACGTCGAGACGCAGAAGATCGTCCGCGACAACAAGCTGGTGACGGTCTGCGAAGAGGCGAGCTGCCCCAACATCGGCGAGTGTTGGTCGAAGAAGCACTCGACCTTCATGATCATGGGCGAGACCTGCACCCGCGCCTGCGCCTTCTGCAACGTCGCCACCGGCAAGCCGAATCCGCTCGACGCCGACGAACCCGAGAACGTGGCGATCGCGGTCGAGAAGCTCGGCCTCTCCCACGTCGTCGTCACCTCGGTCGACCGCGACGACCTCGACGACGGCGGGGCCGAGCATTTCGCCAGGACGATCCGGGCGATCCGGGCGAGATCGCCTCGGACCACCATCGAGGTGCTGACGCCGGACTTCCTCAGGAAGGACGGGGCACTCGAGGTGGTGGTGGCGGCCAAGCCCGACGTCTTCAACCACAATCTCGAGACGGTGCCGGGCAATTACCTGAAGGTTCGCCCCGGCGCGCGCTATTTCCACTCGGTGCGGCTCCTCCAGCGGGTCAAGGAACTCGACCCGGAGATCTTCACCAAGTCCGGCATCATGGTCGGTCTCGGCGAGGAGCGCGACGAGGTCCTCCAGCTGATGGACGACCTGCGCTCGGCCGACGTCGACTTCATCACCATCGGCCAGTACCTGCAGCCGACCCGCAAGCACCATCCGGTGATGGGCTTCGTCACGCCCGACGAGTTCAAGAGCTACGAGACGGTCGCCTACACCAAGGGCTTCCTGATGGTCTCGGCGAGCCCGCTGACCCGCTCGTCACACCACGCGGGCGAGGATTTCGAGCGCCTGCGCGCGGCGCGGGCGGCGAAGCGCGGCGGCTGAAGTTCGACGGAGCATCGGCCGTTCGGGTCGTGAAGAGGGTGGACTTCGGACGGGTCCGAAGTCCACCGGCCGGAAACCAAGGGGAGGGGGCATGCCCGCGTTCGAGACCACGAGACGGGTTCCCCACACCGCCGCGCACATGTTCGATCTGGTGGCGGACGCGGAGCGCTACCCGCAGTTCCTGCCGCTGTGCGAGGCGCTGCACATCCGCGGCCGCCAGACCATGGCCGACGGCCGCGAGATCCTGGTCGCCGACATGACCGTCGCCTTCAAGATGGTGCGCGAGACCTACACCTCGCGGGTGACCCTCGATCGGGCGGCGAACCGCATCGACGTCGCCTATCTCGACGGCCCCTTCGAACACCTCGACAATCGCTGGACCTTCCGCGACCTCGACGGCGGGGCCTGCGAAGTCGGCTTCTTCATCGACTACGCCTTCAGAAGCCGTACGCTGAGCGCCCTGATGGGCGCCATGTTCGACAAGGCCTTCCACAAGTTCTCGGAAGCCTTCGCCAAGCGGGCGGACGAGGTGTACGGGCGTTAGGGCGTAATAGTGAAGCGTATTGCGTCACCCGTATCGACGGCGGATCGCCCATTCCGCCCTGGGTCCCGCGGTATAGGACGTTTCAGCCGATGCCGAGGAACAGGGCGAGAGATCGCGTGACCGCGAGCATGGCCTCGTCGTCGAGATGGCCGATGACGCGGCCGATCCTGTCTCGTTTCACCGACATGGCCTTGTCGACCTGAACCTGGGACGGCTTCAGCAGCCCGTTTTCGGGCGTCGGCTGCAGCGCCGGGCGGATCAGGGGGGCATCGACGAGGGTGCTCGACAACAGCAGCACGGTCACCGTGCCGGTCTCTCGGAACTGGTCGGATTGAACGATCAATGCCGGCCGCGGTTTGCCGAAGTCGCCAGGAAGGGCGACCGTGACGAGGTCGCCGCGCCTCATGAGGCAGGCTCGTCCGCGAGGTCGAGGAGCGCGGCGTCGAGGAAGCCCTCCAACTCGTGATCCGCCGCATCGGCGGCCGCGACCACGCGGGCCTGGCGGCGGCATTCCTCGGCGAAGCCGGGACGCCGGGTGTCGGGAACCCAGATCTGAACGGGGCGCAAGCCGGCCGCCCGCAGAGCATCCCGGCGCTTGCGGACTCTCTGACCGACGGGAGTGGGCATCGTGGCCTCCTCGCAATTGTTACATGTAACAATTGGTCGGAATGTCGAATTCGTCAAGAGGCGCCGGGTGTCTCGAATGGCACCTTCCCCCCATCCGCTTGACAATCCCCCCCGTCCCGCCTATTCCCCGCGCCATTCCACACGCGTGGGCAGGGCGCTCGGTTCCGAGAAGGCTTCTCGGCACCGCCAAGCGTCCTACCGGTGTTTCCGATCTCGGAAACTCAACCCCACGCGGAGGTTCAACCGGTAGACAGGAGATACGGGCCCATGTCCTTGCCCGATTTCACCATGCGTCAGCTGCTCGAGGCCGGCGTCCACTTCGGCCATCAGAAGCACCGCTGGAACCCGAAGATGGCCGAGTTCATCTTCGGCACCCGCAACAACATCCACA
>NZ_DAIPZB010000023.1:0-71538 GCF_036782435.1 Pinisolibacter sp.
CCGGTGATCATGTTCTTGACGTAGTCGGCGTGGCCGGGGCAGTCGACGTGAGCGTAGTGACGCTTGGTCGTCTCGTACTCGACGTGCGCGGTGTTGATGGTGATGCCGCGCGCCTTCTCTTCCGGCGCAGCGTCGATCTGGTCGTACGCCTTGAAGGTGGCGCCGCCGGTCTCCGCCAGGACCTTGGTGATCGCCGCGGTCAGCGACGTCTTGCCGTGGTCGACGTGCCCGATCGTGCCGATGTTGCAGTGCGGCTTCGTGCGTTCGAACTTTTCCTTCGCCATCGACGTCGCTTCCTACTGTTGACCGTGGCCCGCCCTCGGTTGCGGCGGTCTCGGCATCGTGAATGTCGTATCGGGTTCCGATCGTACGTCCGTCACGAGGTTCGGCCGGATGGTGGAGCGGGTAGCGGGAATCGAACCCGCGTATTCAGCTTGGAAGGCTGCTGCTCTACCATTGAGCTATACCCGCACGCCTGACCGCGAAACGACGACACGTTCGGCAGAAGAGAGATGGTGGGGGAAGTAGGACTCGAACCTACGAAGGCTTAGCCAGCGGATTTACAGTCCGCCCCCTTTGCCGCTCGGGACATTCCCCCGGATCTCACTTCGACCGTTCGCGTCGGCCGCATCACGGCCTCCGAACGTTCGGACGAACGAAACGCCCCGCCTCGTCGGCGAGGATTCCCGTTGCGGCCGGTGTTATGGCGACCCGAACTCCCCCTGTCAACCGTCGAACCATCGATCGTCACGCGGTTTTTCCGCGAGCGCGAAAAAGCCCGGCGCGACGTCCGTCGGGGTGATCGGCGAGCTATTGCGCGGCGGCGCGCTTCGGGCCATCAAGACGGCACGAGATCCGCGTCCGAGGAGCCCTCCCCCGAATGTCCGAGCCCGACAAGCCCGCCCGCATCGCCAAGGCCGGACGGCATCCGACTCGACCACCGATCCATCAGCGCCGGCGCGGCAAACCGGGGTCGGGCGCGCCGGAGGGACGCGTCTTCCTCTACGGCCTGCACACGGTCGAAGTGGCGCTCGCCAATCCGAAGCGGGTGATCCACGCCATCTACACGACGCGCAACGCGCTCGCCCGTCTCGAAGAGCGGGGAATCGTCTTCCCGGTGACGCCCGAGGTGGTCGACGTGCGTTGGATCGACGCGCGGGTCGGCGAGGACGCGGTGCACCAGGGGGTGCTGGTCGAGACGCGGCCGCTGGAGCCGGTCGAACTCACCGATCTCGGCCGGGCGAAGCTCGTTCTCGCCCTCGATCAGGTGACCGACCCGCACAACGTCGGGGCGATCATGCGATCGGCGGTGGCGCTCGGGGCGGATGCGCTCATCACCCCCACCCGCCATTCGCCGCAGGAGACCGGGGTGCTCGCCAAATCGGCCTCGGGCGGTCTCGACCTCCTCACCCACATCGAAGTGGTCAATCTCGCCCGCGCCCTCGACACGCTGCGCAAGGAGGGTTTCACCGTCGTCGGGCTCGACAGCGAGGGTCCCGCGCCGCTCGAGGAGACCGAGGTCGGCCGGCGCACCGTGTTGGTGCTCGGCGCCGAGGGCAAGGGGCTGCGACCGGTGACCCGCGAGGCCTGCAACGCGCTCGCCCGGGTCGACGTGCCCGGGCCGATCAAGTCGCTCAACGTCTCGAACGCCGCGGTGCTGGCGCTCTACGTGGTGGGGCGCAAGCACGCCGTCGGCTGATTCCACGAGCGCGCCGGCACTCGTCGCGACCGCGACCGGGCCGCGCGCAACGGATCGGCGAGGCCGGCCGCGAGGGCGATCGACGGATCTTTGCCCCCTCCCCGCCCGCGTGCTAAGGGGTGGCCGGCGCCGGCGTAGCACAGCGGTAGTGCAGCGGTTTTGTAAACCGAAGGTCGGGGGTTCGATCCCCTCCGCCGGCACCATTTCTCGCATTCGTCGACGAAGAGGATCCGACCGCGGCCCGGTGATCGGCAGCGCGACGGTTCCCCTGTCCATCGAGGCGAGGCGGGACGAGGATGTTCATCCGACGATTTCCGAGATCACCGCGCGTCGACAGTCGTCATGGTTGTGGACAACTGTCGGCGACGATGAATCCCGCCGTCCCGTGCCATCTCGGTCGTTGCGAATGCCGGATGCGGTCGCACTCACCTTGCCGGCGCGATGCGGGCGTCTTTTTCGATCATGCCGAATTGTCACCGGGAACGAAACAAAACTTGCGAACGGCCACCCGAAAATTCGGGGGGATACCGACGAAACCGCCATCGGATGCATTTTCGTTAAATCGCCGTTGGGGATTCTCTCGGTAGATTCCGCCGAGTTCGGCCAACGACACTGACGGCGATGGTATGGGGAACGTCTCCTCGGAGGTGAAGAAAGGACTGCTGGCGCGCGGCGCGTGGGCCTTCTTCGGCCTGCGCTCCGACGACGTCGCGGTGGACGAGGAGACGGCACGGCGAATCCGGGGCGAACAGGTCTCGGCCATCGTCGAGCTGGTTCCGATGAGCGCGATCGCCAATCTCATGTGCGCCGCGATCGTCGCCGCCGCCTTCCAAGGAACGTCGTCGGAAGTCTTCGCGCCGATCTGGGCGCTCGCGGTCTTCGCCTTCGCCGGTATGGCTCTTCGCAACTGGTGGCGCAGCCGCGGCAAGACGCGGGTCGGCGCGAGCCCGCGCGCCATCACTCGGCTGACCACCAATTCGGTGATCCTCGGCATCCTCTGGGGCATGGCCCCGATCTTCATGTTGCCGGACTCCGACACCTATCGCCAACTGCTCCTGCAGATTCTGGTGACCGGCATGACCGCCGGCGGCGCCTTCGGTCTGTCGACGGTGGCGCGGGCCGGGCTCTCCTACGTCTGGATCATCGTCATCTCGTCGGCCATCGCGATGCTGCTCACCGTCGACGGGGAGGGCTTCCGCAGCGCCTCGGCGATCGTGGCGATGTGGCTCGGTTACGGCGTGTATCTCAGCCGCAACATCGCCATCCACGCGGCGCGCTTCTACGAGAACGTCAAGAACCGCGCCGAGATGATCGAGAAGAACGAGGTCATCGGCCTGCTGCTCAAGGACTTCCAGGAGCACGGCGGCGACTGGTTGTGGGAGACGGACGCCGAGGGGCGGCTGGTCGACCCGACGCCGCGGCTCGCCGAAGCGGCGGGGCGGACGCTCGACGAACTCGACTCGATGCCGCTCAGGGTTCTGCTCGCCGGCGGGCACGCCGAAGGCGACGACGAGCTCCTCGAAGCGATGGAGTGGTACGAGATCTTCCGCGATCTCGTCGTCACCGTGCGGATCGGCGACAAGACGAGACACTGGAGCCTGACCGGCCGGCCGGTGTTCCGTGGCAACGGCCGCTTCTGCGGCTATCAGGGCGTCGGCTCCGACATCACCGAACGGCGGGCGGCGGAGGAGCGCATCACCTACCTCGCCGAGACCGATCCGGTCACCGGCCTCGTCAACCGGACGAAGTTCTCCGCGGTGCTCGAAGCGGCGATGGTCGATCCCGGCAACTTCGGCCGCAACATCCTGTTCTATCTCGATCTCGACCAGTTCAAGTCGATCAACGACACGATGGGCCATCCGGTCGGCGACGCGCTGCTCGATCAGGTCGGTCGCCGGCTGGTCGACTGCACCGGCCCGAACGACGTGGTCGCCCGCATCGGCGGCGACGAGTTCGCCATCCTCATCCCCGGCTCGGACCGCCCCGACCACGCCGCGGAGATCGCCGAGCGGATCCTGGCGACCTTCGATCTGCCCTTCACGCTCGACGGCGCCGACTTCTCGGTCGGCACGTCGATCGGCATCGCCATCGGCCCGGACGACGGGTCGACGCCGATGGATCTGATGAAGAGCGCCGATCTCGCGCTCTATCGCGCCAAGGCGGAGGGCCGCGACGGATTCCGCTTCTTCGAGCCCGGTATGGACGAGAAGGCGCGCCGCCGCCGCCTGCTCGAACAGGGTCTGCGCACCGCGATGGACACCGACCAGCTCTATCTGGTCTACCAGCCGATCGTCGATCTCGTCTCCGATCGCATCGCCGGCTTCGAGACGCTGATCCGCTGGCGCTCGCCGGAATTCGGCAACGTCTCGCCGGCGGAGTTCATTCCGATCGCCGAGGAATGCAAGCTGATCGTGCCGATCGGCGAGTGGATCCTGCACGAGGCGACCCGGCAGGCGGCGACCTGGCCGCGCGACATCCGCGTGTCGATCAACCTGTCGCCGGTGCAGTTCCGCAATCGCCGTCTGCTCGCCACCATCGTGTCGGCGCTGGAGCATTCGCGCCTGCCGCCGAACCGGTTGCAGGTCGAGATCACCGAATCGACCCTGCTCGACGCCAGCGAGAACACGCTCGCCATGTTGCGCGACCTGCGCGAACTCGGGGTGCGCGTCGCGCTCGACGACTTCGGCACCGGCTATTCGTCGCTCAACTATCTGCGCAAGTTCCCCTTCGACAAGATCAAGATCGACAAGAGCTTCGTCGACGACATCGACCAACGCGAGCTGAGCCGCGCCATCGTCCGCGCCATCATGGATCTGACCTCGGCGCTCGGCATGTCGACCGTCGCCGAAGGGGTGGAGACGAATTCGCAGCTCGCCACCCTGCGCGATCTCGGCTGCGACGAGATCCAGGGCTACGTCATCTCCGCGGCGGTGGATGCCGAAGCGATCCCCGACATGCTCTCGGCCAACTTCGATTCGACCACCGGCGATCTGGTCGAGCCGATGGATCTCGAACTGATCGACGTCGAGCCGAGCAGATCCGGCGCGGCGGCGTGAGGCCGCCGGACAGGGCGGCATCCTCGGCAGCCGGCGCGCGGCGGCTCGCGTTCAGTGGTGACCGCGCACCGACGACGCGGCGGCGGCGGCCACCGCGGCGGCGATCATCACCGGCAGAACCACGACGATCGCGAACATCCCCGCGCTGAAGGCCGCCTGGTCGGCCGCGACGCGCGACGTCGCGGCGCCGAGGACGGCGGCGCCGAAGAAGGCGGCGAAGGTCGCGGCCAGCCCGATGCCGACGGCGCGGCCGTAGGAGACACCGTCGGGGCGCACCACCAGACGTCCCCACAGGGTGAAGACGACGAGCCCGGCGCCGACCGCCGCGCCGAGAGCGGCAAGCGGCTCGCCGACGATCTGATAGGCGAGGAGACCGGCGAGCGCGGCGAGCAGCGGTCCGGCGAACAGACGGCCGATGAAGCGGCGATGATCGAGATCGTGGTCGTGATTGTCGTTCACCGCGCCGAACTCCTCTCCGGCGCCACGCGCCCTTTCCGACTGACGGCGAAGCCATGCCCGGAACCGCCCGCCACCGCAAGGGTCGATCGTGACGCGGCGGCGACCTCAGCCTTCCCCGGACATCGCGCGGCAGCCGTCATCGCCCGTCGATCGGCGTCTCGGATCGGTCGCAACCGCGTGCCCCGGCTTCAGTCGGCGACCGCGAATTCCGCCGCCGCATCGGCGAGGACGCCGTGGACGTAAGGGGCGAAGGAGCGGCCGCATTCGAGACGGAAGCGGTCGACGGCCCGGCGCCAGAGCACGATCTCGGCCTTGGCGTAGAGCGTGCGGGTGCACATGCCGACCGGGAATGTGGTGAGGTGGAGATCGAGCGGGCAGCCGCTGGCGATCACTTTCGTCACCTCGCTGCCCGACAGGGTCACCGCGGTGTTGCGGTGGGAGACTTCGACGAGCGAATGCGGCGCTTCGATCGCCCGGAAGGCGGCGGCGATCGCCTCGCCCTCCCCGTCCGGCGCGAGGAGCAGCCATTCGTCGGGGCCGAGCCACAGGGCGGCACGCTCGGCGGCCTCGGCGGCGCGACAGGCCTCGCGCGGCAGGGCGACGCCGAAGGCGGTCGCCGCCGCGTCGATCGCCGGTCCGCGACCGCGGAAGACGAAGCGGGTCGCCGGGCCGACCGGTGTCGCGGCGAACCGGGAGCCGTGGGCGAGCGACGGCAGCGCGCCGAAGGCGTCGACGCGAGCCGGTCGGAGCGCGAGATCAGCCATCGAGGCGCTTCCCTTCCTTGTCCCAGAACACCGGATCGACCACGGTCACGGCGATCGGACCGGTGGGCATCGGCACGTGCAGCTTGGTTCCCATGCGCGACCGGCCGCCCTCGACCATCGCCAGGGCGATGCCGCGGCCGACGTTCGCCGACCAATAGGCCGAGGTGACGTGGCCGAGCGCGTGGGCGCCCTTCGCCGGGTTCGCCTCCGCGGTGATCTGTGCGCCCTCGTCGAGCACGCACTTCGGATCGTCGGGCAAGAGGCCGACGATCTCTTTGCGGTGCGGACCGGTGAGGTCGGGCCGCGCCATGCCGGCCTTGCCGACGAAATCCGGCTTCGACTTCCCCACCGCCCGGGCGAGGCCGGCGTCGGCGGGGGTCAGCGTGCCGTCGGTGTCCTGACCGACGATGATGTAGCCCTTCTCGGCGCGCAGCACGTGCATGGTCTCGGTGCCGTAGGCGCAGCCGCCGAGCGCTTCGGCGCGGGCGAGCAACGCGTCCCACAGCGCCGCGCCGTAGTCGGCCGGGACGTTCAGTTCGTAGCCGAGTTCGCCGGTGAAACTCACCCGGAAGAGCCGGCCGGGGAGCCCGAGGATGCGGCAGTCGGCGACGCTCATGTGGGGGAAGGCGGCGGTCGAGAGATCGACGCCGGCGACGAGGGGGGCGATCACCTCGCGCGCCTCGGGGCCCTGGATGGCGACGACCGCCCATTGCTCGGTGGTCGAGGTCAGCCAGACGTCGAGTTCCGGCCATTCGGTCTGGAGGTAGTCCTCCATCATCATCAGGACGCGCGGCGCACCGCCGGTGGTGGTGGTGACGTGGAAGCGATCCTCGGCGATGCGGCCGATCACACCATCGTCGTAGACGAAGCCGTCGTCGCGGCAAAGGATGCCGTATCGACATCTGCCGACGCCGAGCTTCAGGAACGGATTGACGTACATCCGATTGAGGAACTCGGCCGCATCGGGGCCGACCACCTCGATCTTGCCGAGCGTCGAGGCGTCGAAGACGCCGACGGTCTCGCGCACCGTGCGGCATTCGCGGGCCACGGCGGCGTGGCGATCCTCGCCGTCGCGCGGGAACCACCAGGCGCGCTTCCACAGGCCGACGTCCTCGAAGGGCGCGCCGCGGGCGGCAGCGGCGTCGTGGCTCGGCGTCCGGCGGATCGGATCGAAGAGACCGCCGCGGTTGACCCCGGCGAAGGCGCCGAAGGAGACCGGCGTATAGGGACGGCGGAAGGTGGTGAGGCCGACCTGCGGCACGTCGAGGCCCATGGTCGCGGCGGCGACGGCGAGGGCGTTCATGTTGGACGCCTTGCCCTGATCGGTCGCCATGCCGGTGGTGGTGAAACGCTTGACGTGCTCGATCGAGCGGAAGCCCTCGCGGGTGGCGAGGCGGATGTCCTTCGCCGTGACGTCGTGCTGGAGATCGACGAAGCACTTCACGCGGGAGGCGTCGCGGCCGTGCGGCACTTCGCCGAAGTGGCCGCCGATCTCGATGGCGAGGCCCTCGGCGGCGTAGGCGCGCTCGGCGACCTCGCCACCGGTGGCGGCGCGGGCCGCGGCGGCGCCGGCGGCGTGGCCTGCGGCGAGGCAGGCGGCGAGCGTCTCGGCGCCGTTGCAGGCGCCGGCCGAGGTCGCGTCTTCGTGCGGCTCCCCGGGGAGGAAGACGCCGCGATCCGCATCGAACCGCAGTTTGCCGCGCGATTGCGAGAAGAGATGCACCGTCGGGGTGAAGCCGGCGGAGTGGAGGACGAGGTCGCAGGCGATGGTCTCGCCCGGCGCGATCGAACCGTTGGCGGCGACGCGGGCGAGACGGACGCTCTCGACCGACAAGCCGCCGGAGGTCGCCTCGATCGTCGTGGCGAGATCGACGCGGATGCCGGCGGCGCGGGCGGCCTCGGCCGCGGGCGACGCCTCGCGGCGCAGGTCGGCGACGAGGGCGACGCTCACGCCGGCCGCCTTCGCCTCGATCGCCGCGGCGTAGGCCGAATCGGTGGCGGTGAAGACCACGGCACGCGAGCCGGCGGCGACGCCGTGGCGGGCGAGGAAGGTGCGCGCCGCATCGGCGAGCATGATGCCGGGGCGGTCGTTCTCAGGGAAGACGAGCGGGCGCTCCAGCGCCCCGGCGGCGATCACCACCCGCTTCGCCCGGACCTGCCACAGGCGTTCGCGCGGCAGATGGTCCGGCGGGTCGGCGAGATGGTCGGTCACCCGTTCGAGGAGGCCGACCATGTTGTCCTGGTACCAGCCGAAGGCCGTCGTCCGGGTGAGGAGCGTCACGGTTTCGCGGGCGGCGAGATCGGCAGCGATCGAGGCGGCCCAGGCGGCGCCGGGCTCGCCGTCGATCACCGCGGAGGGATCGGCGAGGAGCGAACCGCCGAGTTCCGGGTTCTCGTCGCAGAGGATCACGCGGGCGCCGGCGTCCGCCGCCGCACGTGCGGCGGCGAGGCCGGCGGGACCGACGCCGATCACCAGCACGTCGCAATGGGCGAAGCGGTTGGCGTAGCGATCGGGATCGGCGGCCTTCGGCGCCTCGCCGAAGCCGGCGGCGGCGCGGATGCGCGGCTCGTAGACCTTCTGCCAGAAGGAGCGCGGCCACATGAAGGTCTTGTAGTAGAAGCCGGAGACGAAGATCGGCGAGAAGAGATCGTTGAGCGCGCCGACGTCCCACTTCAGCGACGGCCAACGGTTCTGGCTGACCGCGACGAGGCCGTCGTAGAGCTCTACCGTGGTGGCGGCGAGGTTGGGCGTGGTACGGCCGTCGTCGCGGATCACGGTGACGAGGGCGTTGGGCTCCTCCGAGCCGGCGGCGACCAACCCGCGCGGCCGGTGATACTTGAAGGAGCGGGCGAGGAGGCGGACGCCGTTGGCCGTGAGCGCCGAGGCGAGGGTGTCGCCCGGGTGGCCGATCATGCGGACGCCGTCGAAGGTGAAGGCGAGCTGCTTCGATCGATCGATACGGCCGCCGCTCGCGGTGCGGAAGGCGGCGCTCATCGGGTCCCCTCCCCTGCACCGGCGGGAGCTGCGAGATCGGGCCGCGGCTCACCGACCCGGTAGGTGGCGACGAACTTGTCGGTCACGGTGTGGCGCAGCGCATCGAAGAAGCGGCCGCAGCCGGCGACGTGACGCCAGCGCTCGGCGATCACGCCTCTCGGGTTGGAGCGGACATAGAGCGACGCGGCGACCGCTTCGCCATCGGCATCGGGCGCGGCGCGGGCGACATGGGCCTCGCCGCGGGCGGCGAACTCGATCTCGGGGCGCGGTCCGCAATAGGGACAGGTGATCAGCAGCATGCGGGCGTCCTCAGTGCATGTCCCGGAAAAGTGGATACCGCTTTTCCGAATGGGACATGCTGAAATTGAAACACGAACGGTTCCTCCCGGAACCGTTCTAGTGCGCCACGGCGGCGGCGGCCGCTTCGTCGATCAGCCGGCCGCGGGCGAAGCGGTCGAGCGAGAAGGGCGCGGCGATCGGATGGGGTTCGCCCTTGGCGATGGTGGCGGCGAGCAGGTGGCCGGCGCCGGGCGTCGCCTTGAAGCCGCCGGTACCCCAGCCGCAATTGACGTAGAGACCGGGAACCGGCGTCGTCCCGAGGATCGGCGAACGGTCGGCGGTGGTGTCGACGATGCCGCCCCAGTTGCGCATCATCCGCACCCGCCGGAGCACCGGAAAGAGCTCGCAGATGGCGTCGAGCGTGTGGGCGGTGATCTGCATGCCGCCGGTCTGGGAATAGGAGACGTACTGGTCGGTGCCGGCGCCGATCACCAGATCGCCCTTGTCCGACTGGGAGATGTAGGCGTGGATGGTGTTGGACATCACCACGCAGGAGACGATCGGCTTCAGCGGCTCGGAGACCAGCGCCTGGAGCGGGAAGCTCTCGATCGGCATGCGGACGCCGGCCATGTCCATCACCACCGAGGTGTGGCCGGCGGCGGAGACACCGACCTTCTTGGCGGCGATGACGCCCTTCGTGGTGTCGAGCGCCTCGATCGAGCCGTCGGCGGCACGGCGGATGCCGGTGACCTCGCAATTCTCGAGGATGTCGACGCCGAGCGCCGAGGCGGCGCGGGCATAGCCCCAGGCGACCGCGTCGTGGCGGGCGACGCCGCCGCGCTTCTGCAGGGTGGCGCCGACGATCGGGTAGCGGATGTCCCTGGCGATGTTCAGCCCCGGGCACCAGTCGCGCGCCTCTTCCGGCGTCAGCCATTCGGTGTCGATGCCGGCGAGGCGATTGGCGTGGAAATGCCGCTTGAAGCTCTGCACGTCGTGGGTGGTGTGGGCGAGCATCATGACGCCGCGCGGCGAGAACATGACGTTGTAGTTCAAGACCTGCGAGAGGTTCTCCCACAGCTTCAGGGCATGGTCGTAGAGCGCCTCCGATTCCTCGAGCAGATAGTTCGAGCGGACGATGGTGGTGTTGCGGCCGGTGTTGCCGCCGCCGATCCAGCCCTTCTCGACCACCGCGACGTCGCGGATGCCGAACTCGGCGGCGAGATAGTAGGCGGCGGCGAGGCCGTGGCCGCCACCGCCGACGATGACGACGTCGTAGGCCGGCTTCGGTTCGGGTGAACGCCATTGTTCCGGCCAGTCGCGATGGGCGGAGAAGGCGTTGCGCAGAAGCGACAGGAACGAGAAGTGCAAGGCGCGAATCTCCCCTCGGCGCACGGCCGTCAGCGGTCGCGGCCTCTTTCGGCCACGGCACCCGGTTCGCTCCACGAGGATCGATCGAAACCGTCGCGCTGTCGATGGCCGACGGCGCATGGCTCGTCGACCCGCGACACGGTCATCGCCGCGTCCGCGAGAGTCGACGGGCGCGTTCACGTTTCTTTGAACGGTTCGCGACCGGACCGATGGCATTGCGATGCGTGCCAATACGTATACGTTGTGTCGTCACCGACGATCGGCGGCGACCGAACCCCGGGAGATCGTTCATGTCCATCCGCACCACCACCCTCGTCTCGGCCGCCCTCGTCGCCGTGATCGCCGCCGGTACCGCTTTCGCCGCCGATCCGATCGAGGCCCGCAAGAAGACCATGAAGGCCATCGGCGGATCGTTCGGCGGCGTGCTGGTCAAGATGGTCAAGGGCGAGACCCCCTATGACGCCGCCGCCGCCAAGAAGGCCGCCGCAACGCTGAACGAGACCGCCGCCGGCATCGACATCGCGGCGCTGTTCCCGAAGGGCTCGGAGAAGGGCGGCGACACCGAGGCGCTGCCGGCGATCTGGTCGGATGCGGCCGGCTTCAAGGCGGCGATGGACAAGATGAAGTCGACGGTCGCGGCGCAGGCCGGCAACGTCGACCAGGGCGCCGACAAGCTCAAGATGGCGGTCGCCGAGATCGGCAAGACCTGCAAGGGCTGCCACGACACCTACCGGGCTCAGAAGCCCTGATTCCGTCGGGCGTCGGAAACGACCGACGGAATTCCCGACGCGAATTTCTCGTGGCCGCGACGATCATGAGAAATTCGCGTGTCTTCGAAGGCCGGGTGCGCCAGCACCTTCGGCCTTCGGCACGAGGTCCGGCGCGATCCGGCGGTGAAAGAGGAGGGGCAGCGGGTTCGCCCGCGTCACGAGAGGACCCTTCACCGTCGGAGAGCCCGCCTTCGAGAAGGCCGTGTCGAGCGATCGGCGCGGCCTTCTCACGTTTCGGACCCCTCCCCTCGGCCGTCGGTCTCGGCCTCGATCCAGGCGCCGTAGGCGGCCGATGCCGCGGCGACGGGCAGGACGAGGAGGGCCGGCAACTCGTAGGGATGAGTGGCGCGCAGCGTCGCCATCACCGCCTCGGCGGCGGAGGCGCGGGTCTTGGCGAGGAGGACGGCTTCGTCGGAGCGTTCGATCGCACCCTGCCAGCGATAGACCGAGACGATCTTCGGCACGATCGCGACGCAGGCGGCGAGCCGGCGTTCGACGAGGTCGCCGGCGGCGCGCTCGGCCGCCTCGGGGCCGGGATAGGTCGACCAGACGACGGCGTATCGGCCCGGCTCGGCCGAAACCGCGATCGCGGCCGGTGGGATGGGGTCGACGGGCTCGGGCGCCATGTCGCAGCCTCCGATGGTACGATTGATCACCGGATCAGTGGGAATGGTTGATGGTGTGGCCCGTTTATTTATGGATAACGTCTTAAAATACAACGACCTGTACTTGACCACGATACTGGTCAGTGGTGCCTAACGGCGCGGATCTAGTTGAGTAATTCGTGCAGCCCCCCTCAGGTGGGCGCTTAAATTCAACTATGACCGGTCCGTGCATGGCTTCTGATGTGCACCCCGGCATGAAACACGAACGAAGATGGAATGAGGTTGGAAAATACTGGATACAATGCACCTGTAACGATAATCACAAAGAAAAATTCAATTGCGAACAACAGGGCAGCGACTGGGCTGTTCAGCATGACCGCTAGAAGCGACATTGAGTAGAAATCATTAATTTTTTTCTTCTCGATGTGGTTCAGATCGGAATACTGATCACGATAAATCTTCCCAGACAGCACCCCGTGAATTGTGGCCGGGATGACAGTCAGAACAAAAAACCACGCTATGAACGGTGATGTGATCTCGTCCATTAGCGTACAAATGTTGTCTTTCTTGGATTCTGACAAATGCCCATTCGCAATAAGATCTTCACCAAGGTTAATAATTTTGTCGCGAAGTGGTGCCGTAGCCATCATCAGCCGCCTGGTGATGAGAGCGTAAATAGTGACTACAACGAACACCGTTATGAACATAACGTATTGACCGCCCATAACTACCTCTTTCTACCGAAAGGCGAATTAGCGCCGCTTTTTTCTTCTTGACCTTCGGTGCGGCTGTCCATTTTGTTTCGATAGATCATCTCTCCGCTTATTCAGTCTTATCTGCTCTTGCCTTCGTGGTTCTGATGCGATGAGCCACCAAATTGCGACATTCAAGATGACGGTCCCGATGGCTCCTTCCGGGTATCTCTTTGCAAGCTCCCATGATGGCTCGAACCACGCCAGGGTAGCTGCTATAATTCCGTGCTTCTCGAGTACGTCATAAGCGCCTTGGGAGTCTGATATGACCCCAACAACAGCGCTATAGACCATGAATACTAGAAATAAAGCCTTAACGAGATTCTTCAAGCGGGTGCTCCGCGTTCGTGTTCTTGGTCGCCGGAGGAATGCTGCCGACCCCAGGTGCACGGAAAAATTGCGCCGACGCGTTAGCGCTAAAAGATCGTTAACGATTTTGCAATCTGGACCCCGAATTTCGCGAGCGCTGAACGGCTAGTGAAAATGAGCGCAATTAGACTATAGTATGATTCGACTTTCGTATTAATCGAACAGATTTGACCGAAAAATCGGCCCATCAATATGGGATTTCACGTTTCCCTGAGGGGAGCATCGCGAGGTTTGCGGATACGGGGCAGCTTATTCTCTAGGATATTCCGATAAACCGCGCCCCACATCGATCATGGCCCTGCGGCGTTGACCGCGGACCGGCTCGCGTGGGATCAATCGCCGCGGAGCGACGCGCCGCAGCATGGACCACGAGCCGCCCGCGAGGGAAGGCCGGGCCGAAGAACGGGCGCGGGACGCGGGGACGTGAGCGCATGACGGGTTCGAGCGAACCGGCGGGACGCAAGTTCGAGAACATCGCCTTCGTCGCCTCGGCGAGCGAAGAGGCGGAGAAGGCGCGTCGCCACCTCTCCCATCTCTACGGCTCGTCGCCGCCCGACATGGCCGACGTGATCGTGGCGCTCGGCGGCGACGGTTTCATGCTGGCGACGCTGCGCCGCTTCATGAACACCGGCAAGCCGGTCTACGGCATGCATCGTGGAACCGTCGGCTTCCTGATGAACGAGTTCCTCATCGACGGTCTCATCGAGCGGCTGGAGCGCGCCGAGATCACCTCGATCCGGCCGCTGCTGATGACCGCCCGCGACGTCGCCGGCGAAACCCACGAGGCCCGCGCCTTCAACGAAGTCTCGCTGTGGCGCCAGACCTATCAGGCGGCCAAGCTCCGCATCTCGATCGACGACAAGGAGCGGCTCGACGAACTGGTCTGCGACGGACTGATCGTCGCGACGCCGGCCGGCTCGACCGCCTACAATCTCTCGGCCCACGGTCCGATCATTCCACTCGGAGCTCCGCTTCTGGCGCTGACGCCGATCAGCCCGTTCCGGCCGCGGCGCTGGCGCGGGGCGCTGGTGCCGGATCGCGCCGTCATCCGGGTGGAGGTGCTGGACGGCGCCAAGCGGCCGGTCGGCGCGGCGGCCGATCACACCGAGATCCGCGACGTCGTCGACGTGGTGGTGCGCCAGGACACCGGCTCCGAGAGCCTGTTGATGTTCGACACCGAGCACAGCTGGGAAGAGCGCATCCTCGCCGAGCAGTTCCAGTATTGAGCGGCGTTCGGCGGATCGCTCGGCGGCGCCGGATCCGACGCATCGACAGGCCTCCCGTTCGACAACGGAAACTTAAGGGGATCGCCTCATCCTTCCGACGAGGAAGGTACGGACCGACACGGCGTGGCCGCGCGTGATCGCGGATACGGAACGGGCCGTCCCGGAGGGTGCGATGCGCAAGAAGTCCAAGACCGCGACGGCGGAACCGGAAGTCGCCGAAGAGGTGGCCGCGGAAAGCGCCGACGGCATCGAAATCGGCGCCGATGCCGAGTTCCTTCAGCCGCCGTCCGACCTTCGCAAGAAGGTCAAGCAGCGCGCATCGAAGCCGGGCGACAAGGATCCGGTGGCGGAGGCCGAAGCGGCGCTCGCCCGCATGGCGGTGAGTTTCGACGGCTGGATGAGCGAGGAGACGCAGCGGCTCGCCGAGCTGTGGACCGCCGCCGACCTCACCGATTTCGAGATCGAAGCGCGCGACGCCTTCTATCGCGCCGCCCACGACATCAAGGGACAGGCCGCGACCATGGGCTTCCCGATGGCGGGGCGGATCGCCGGCTCCCTGTGCCGGCTGCTCGACGGCATCGACGCGGGGGATCGGTTGCCGCGCGAACTGGTGCGCCAGCACGTCCAGTCGGTGCGCGCCATCATCGTCGAGAACGCCCGCGAGGACACGTCGGAGACGGCGCGGCTCCTCGCCGAACGGCTCGACGAGGTCACCGACGACTATCTCGAACGGGTGGCCCAGGCCGCCTGAGCGGCGGACCCGCGACGACAGAGAAATTCGCGGCCGGCACTTCGCCGGCCGTCTTCGTTTCGGGCGCGGATCAGGCGGCGCGGCGGTTCGGGGCGAGGACGGCGTCGAGCGCGGCGCGCAGGCCGTCGACGAAGGCATCGGTGTCGCGCGGAGCGCCGGCGGCCTCGGCCGTTGCCGATAGGACGGCGTCCGCGCCGAACGGCGGAACGTCGACCTCGAGCGATGCTTCGACCGCCGTCTCGACATCGGGGTCGACCGCGAACGCCTCGGCGAGACCGAGGGGGCGATCTTCGTCCGCCGGCTCGAGACCGAGCGCCGGCGCCGTCTCATCGTCGCCCCCCCCGCGAAGTGCGAAGCCCGCGTCGTCGTCGGCGTGGAAGCCGAAGTCGACTTCGTCGACGACGAGGCGCAGATCGGGCGTGACGGCACGGCGGATGGCGATGTCGTCGTCGCCGAAGATCGCTTCGGGCGCGACCTCCTCGTCGGTCCGCCATTCCGGCGGCAGGTCTTCCAGCCGGACGTGGGCGAAGAGCCCTTCGTACTCGTCGGCGGCGTCGTACTCGGTTGTATCCTCGAACGCGGCGAAATCGAGGTTCGTCGCCGCGGCGGGGATCTCCTCGAAGGTCGCGTCGGCCGGCTCTTCGGCGATCGCCACACCGAGTTCGGCGGCGACGGCGCCGAAGACCGCGGCGTCGACTTCCGGGGACGACGGTGCGGCGGCGCCGGTCGCCTCCGCCATCGCCTCGGCTTCGACCTCCTCGGCCTCCGGCGCGGGCAGAGAGCGGGTCGCATCGGCCATGCGTTCGGCCATGACGTGACGGACGTGATCGCGGGCGGCGTCGGCGGCGTAGCGGCGCAGGAGAACCAGCAGGTCGTCGGCGTCGCGGCGATCGAAGGCGGTGAAGCGGGTCAGGACGCGCTCGACCAGCCGGCGGGAGAAGCGGGCCTGATCGCCGGGGCGGCCGTCGAGACCGCCGGTTTCGCCGAGCAGTTCGCGGTGCACCTCGATCGCCGCATGGAAGGCCGGCCAGGCGCGATCCGGCATGGCGGCGCGACGATAGAGGGCGCGCAGCGCGCTCTCGCGGCCGTCGGCGACGAGGGCGGCGACGCGGGTCGAGGGCATCTCGGCGAGGCGCGCCAGCGCCTCTTCGACGAAGCGCAGATTGCCGACGCAGGCGGCGCGCAGCATCAATCGGGTGGTGAGCTGACCGGTGCGGCGCAGATGCTCGACCAACACGACCGTCTCGGCCGCACCGGCGGACGCCGCGAGCGCCACGGTCGCCTTGTCCTTGCTGTCGCGGGTGGTCGCCTCGGCGCGGTCCCGCCCCATCCACGACTTCACCACGACGAGATTCTCCATCGCCTCGGCGAGCTTCTCCAGCACCCGGTGGCGAACGGTGATCGGCACGTGCGGCCGATCGAGCAGGGCGCGGCGGATCTCGGCGAATTCGCCGAAGCGTTCGACGATGCGTTCGAGCGCGATCGGCGGCGTCTCGGAGCCCGGATTGGCGAGGAGCGCGGCGCAGGCCGCCCGATCACCGGCTTCGGCGAGCGCCGCGGCGACGCTCGGGCCGACGCGACGGCGACCGGCGACGGCGAGACGGATCTCGTCGCAGCCGTGGGCGACGAGATCGACCAGTTCGGCGTCGATCAGCGCCTGCGACAGGGCCGCGATCGGACGGGCGACGCTCGGGTGATCGTCGAGGAGGGTGAGGAGCAGATGGCGCGGCGCGTGGTCGTCTTCGGCGAGCACCTCGGCGAGGCGGCGGCGCACCGCCATGTCGGCGTCGTCGGCCACCAACATCAGCGCCGCTTCGATCGCCTCGAGCTCGGCGTCCGAAACGCGACGATCGTGCAGCGCCGTCACCAACGCTTCGACCGCTCTGAATTTCTGTTCGACCGTCGCCTCGGCGACCCAGGAGAAGAACCGATCGACCACCATCCGACACACCACACTCGCGGCGGATCGCTCGTCGGAGGCGATGGTGCGGCTCGGTTTCGAGCCGTTTCGCGCGCCGAGAGAGCGATCTCGACTGTTGCGAGATCGAGGTTGGCACGCCGGTCGTTAACGACGGGTTCACCATGATTCGAAATCGCCGAGGCGGCGGCGACCGTCGAAAATGCCCGGCGACGGCCGTCAGCCGCCGGTGAGGGCGCGGCGTTGCAGGCCGAGGAGGTCGAGCGGCCGATGGCTGCGGCTCGACGATCGCGCCGCCGTGGTGGGGACCGAGGGGGCGGCGGCATCGACCGTCTCGCCGGGGACCGGCGGCAACAGCGGTCGCGCCGAACCCGCCGCCGAGGATGCGGCCGGCGCCGGTGCGATCGACACGGTCTCGACCCGCGCCGCGCCGGTGGCGACGAGGCCCGAGGGCGCCGCGGCGTCGGGCGAAGCAGCGGCGGCGCCGATGAAGATGCGGCTCGGACGCACCACCGTGCCGCCGTCGACCATGGGCAGAGGCATGGCGGGGGCGCCGGTCGTCGCCGCGGTGATCAGGCGGCTGGGACGGACACCGTCGGTCGGTGCGGTCGCGGCGGCGAACAGCGGCGGCGTCGGATCGGCGCCGAGGCGCAGCGGCTGGTTGGGGTCGACGAAGGGGATGCCGCCGGCGACGCCACCGACCGCATGGCGCCCTCCGCCGGCTGCGAAACGGATCGGCATGGTGGTGGCGGCAGGGTCGGCGGTGGCGGTCGACGGCGCGGCGGCGTCGGCGGTCGAGACGGCGCCGTCGGAGCGCATCAGGGCGGAGAAGGCGTCGCTCGCCGCCTTGGCGCGCCAGCCGTCGACACGGGCGGCGGCGGCCGGGACGATGTCGCGCGACGAGCCGGGCAGGCTCTTCTCGGTGAGGGCGACCTTGGCGAAGCGCCCGCCGACCAGCCGATCGAGCCCGTCGCCACCCATCCCCTCGCCCGCCACGGTCGACGCCGCCTGGGCGCGCACCAGTCCGGCGAGCGTTTGCGGGTCGAGCTTCGGCGATCTGACGGTGGCGGCGACGGCATGGGCTTCGGCGACGCGGGTCGAGGTGTCGGAGGAGGTCGCGGTGAGCGTGGTGAGGAGTTCGGCGGCGGAGCGCGGCTTGCCGGTCTTGCCGTAGAAGAGATCGGGATTGGCCGCCGCCGCTTTGGGGAAGGCGAGCGAGGCGGAGGTGTTCGGCTCACTCTCGGTCATACGGACGAGTTTGGTCGCCCCGGCGGCGCCGAGCACGTGGGCGGCATAGACCTCGCCCTCGGTCGGCGTCCGACCGAGACTGTCGGTGAGCAGGCGGGTGTTGGCCGCGGTGAGCCGCCCGGCCATGATCGAAGAGACCAGAGGATCGGTCTTCAGCGACAGGATCTTCGCCTTGTCGGTGGCGTCGGCGACGGTCCAGCCGCCCTTGCCGTCGGAGGTGATCGCGCCGGCGAGGCGGTCGAGACCGACCGAGGGGCCTTCCTTCTTGATCAGCTCGTACCAGGTCTGATCGACGAACTGGTAGAGCCCCTTGGCGGAGGACGTGGCCGAGCCGAGATCGGTGCGGACGTCCGACTCGCGCGCCGCGGTGCGGGCGAGTTGGTCGAACGACGCACCGGTCGCCTCCGACGCGATGCGGAATGCGCCGGCGATGCGGGCGTCGATCTTCGTCCTGGCGTTGACCTGCATGGTGGACCCGTTGCCTCCGCAGAGACGGCTCGTGCTGTAAACTCTTCGTTCACAATGGTAAACGAAGCCTTAACGTCGTCATCGGTCGCCGCTTCGGCGACTCTCTCGGGAGGTGCAATACCCCATGGCCGGTCTCTATTTCGAAGAACTCGTGCCGGGTCTGAAGATCCGCCATCCGATCACCCGCTCGGTGACCGAGATGGACAACGTGTTGTTCTCCAGCCTCACCTACAATCCGCAGCCCCTCCACATCGATTTCGATTTCGCCGCCAAGTCGGAATGGGGGCGGCCACTGGTCAATTCGATGTTCACTCTGGGGCTGATGATCGGTCTTTCGGTCGGCGAGACGACGCTCGGCACGTTGATCGGCAATCTCGGCATGACCGACGTGAAGTTCCCGGCGCCGGTCTTCCACGGCGACACGATTCGGGTGGAGACCGAAGTGGTCCTGGCGCGCGCCTCGAAGTCGCGCCCCGACGCCGGTATCGTCGAGTTCCATCATCGCGCCTTCAAGCAGGACGGCACCCTCGTCGCCGAATGCCGTCGTCAAGCCTTCATGATGCGACGGCCGAATGACGGGCCGACCGATTCGGCCTCCGGCTGACCGCCTCCCCGCCCTCGACTTCGGGATCGCCCATGCGCTCGCTGCTCTTCGTCCCCGCCCTCGACGCCCGCAAGCTCGAGAAGTCGCTCACCTCCGGCGCCGACGTGATCATCGCCGACCTCGAGGATTCGGTCGCCGCCGACGCCAAGGAAGCGGCGCGTGCCGTCGTCGTCGACTTCCTCAAGGCGCACGCCGATCGCGCCGATCGGCCGCGGCTCCATGTCCGCATCAACGGCTTCGACACGCCGCACGCCGACCGCGACATCGACGCGGCGGTGGCGGCCGGAGCCGAGGGGCTGATGCTGCCGAAGGCGGCGGGCGGCATGGACGTGACCCGTCTCGACGCCAAGATCGCCGTCGCCGAGGCGGTGCACGACATCCCCGACGGGCGCACCCGGATCGTCGCCATCGTCACCGAAACGGCGCACGCGGTGTTCCAGACCGGCACCTACCGCGGCGCCTCGCATCGGCTCGCCGGCATGGCGTGGGGCGCGGAGGATCTCTCCGCCGACCTCGGCGCGGCAGTGGCGCGCGACGGCGACGGGGCGTTCCTCGACACCTTCCGCCTCGCCCGCACGCTGACGCTGCTCGGTGCGGTGGCGGCGGAGGTGACGCCGATCGACGGCGTCTACACCGACTTCCGCGATCTCGACGGGCTGCGCCGGGAGTGCGAGGCGGCGGCACGCGACGGCTTCACCGCCAAGATGGCGATCCATCCGGCGCAGGTGGCGGTGATCAACGACGCCTTCACGCCGTCGCAGGAAGCCATCGCCGAGGCGCATCGGGTGGTGGAAGCGTTCCGCGCCGCCGGCGATCCCGGCGTCGTCGGTCTCGACGGCAGGATGCTCGATCGGCCGCATCTGATCCGGGCGAAGCGGCTTCTGGCGCGCGCCGGGGTGGCGTGATGTCGTGACCGCGTGGATGTCCGGCATGCGGCTGCGCGCCGGCTCGAGTGTACCGCGGCCCGGCTCGTTCTTCCTTCTCCCCTTGCGGGAGAAGGTGCCGCGAAGTGGCGGATGAGGGGGCGCCGCGAAGCGGCATCGGGCCGAAACCACATCCGCCGAGGTCGAGGGACAGGCCCGGACCCCTCATCCGGCCTTCGGCCACCTTCTCCCGCAAGGGGAGAAGGGGTCGCCGCGGCCTCTTCAGGAAACCATCGCACCGTGGTGGTTCATGGCGGCCTCGCCCTCACGGCGCTCCTGAGGGACGAACGCCCGAGGCGACGCGAGTGGCCGGAGAGACCTTCGTTCACGCGGCGCGGTTGAGGCCGACCATCACCAGACGGTCGCCGCCGTCGGCCCACAGTTCGGCGTTCTCGGCGACCTCGTCCATGGTGTTCACGTCGCGGTCGGCGACCAGCAGGACGGCGCGGAAGGCGTCGGTCGGGGGCAGGACGTCGCGGTTCTCGTCCTCGGGCGCCGAGCTCTCCACCACCACCAGATCCCAGTGACGGGTGAGCCGCGCCATCAGCGCCGGCAGGCGGCCATCCTCGGCGAGGTCCCAGAAATCGTCGTCGCCGTCGCCGCCGAAGCTCATCACCGAGACCTCGTCGACGGTCTCGGGCGGCGGCAGGGCGGCGAGGTCGTGGCGGCCGGAGAGGACGTCGGCGAGCGAGGGGTGGACGTCGTCGGCTTCGCCGTGGTCGGTGACCACCAGGGCGGAGAGCCCGACCGCTTCGGCCATGCGGGCGATGGCCAGCGCCATGGTGGTGCGGCCGACGGCGCCGGGCACGTTGGTCACCATCAGCGCCTGACCGGGATTGGTCTTCAGGTGCGGGAAGAAGGTCTCGGCGAAGGGCATCATCGCCGGACGGGCGTCGACCACCGCCAGATCGATTTCGGCGACGGCGCGCCGCTCGCCGCGACGGCCGAGGCGCGAGTGGCCGGCCAGACGCGGCAGATCGGCGACCACCGGGGTGCCGAGTTCGTCGAAGATCGCCTGCGGATCGGGGCGGGCGGAGAGCCGGCGCGACTTCGCCCGCAGGGCCTCGAGGCGATCGGCGACGGCGCGCACCGCCGACGGTTCGACATCGGCGCGGTTCGGCTCGCGAGAGACGGTCCGAAGCGAGGCGACGGACGCGGGCTTCGCCGTCGGGCGCCGCTCGGCTTGGCGCGGCGGGTCGTCGGCGCGGTGGATGGTCTCGCCCCGGCGCTGGAAGGCGGGCTCCTCCCAGGAGGCGTGCCATTCGGGACGGGCTTCGGCGTCGCCGGAGGTCCCGCTCGCCGTCTCGGCCGCGTCCTCGGGGCGGCGGCGCAGCAGCCCGAGGCCGATCCCGGCGAGGAGGCCGGCGAAGAGGCCGACGGGGGCGACCAGCGCCACGCTCGGCTTGTTCGACTTCACCGGCGGCACCGCCTTGGAGACGACCTCGGTCTCGGGACGGGTGAGCGTCGACTGTTCGTGCGCCGACTTCTGACGGGTGAGGAACTGCTCGTAGATCTGGCGATCGGCCTCGGCCTGACGGATCAGGTCGCGCAACACCACCTCGTCCTGGTTCATCGCCAGTTCGGCATTGGTGCGCTTGGCGATGTCGGATTCGAGCGCGGCGTTCTGCTTGGTCAGGGTGTCGACCTCGGCCTTGGCCTGTTCGACGAGCCGGGTCGTTTCGGCGCGGATCTGGCTCTCGAGCGTGGCGAGGCGTTCCTGCGAGGTTTCGACGCGGGGATGGCGCGGTCCGTAGATGCGGGCGAGCTCGGCCGACTGCCGCGTCTCCTCGGAGAGCTGGTTGCGCAGCGTGGCGAGGAGGTCCGAGCGCGGCGTGGTCGTGCCGCCGAAGTCCTGCGGCTTCATCCGCCGCACCTCGTCCCAACGTGCCTTGGCTTCTTCGAGCCGGCTGCGCACCGCGGCGGCCTGCTGAGTCAGCGAGGCGAGGCGACGCTGGCCGACGGTGGCATCGGCGGCGACGTCGAGGAGCCCGTGGCTCATGCGGTAGTCGGAGACCGCCTTCTCCGAGGCGATCGCCGCGGAGCGCAGTTCGGCGAGGCGGCCCTCGAGCGCACCGGCGGCGTTGGTCGAGGCGTTGACCCGGGTGGCCGACTGGCGGGCGACGATGTCTTCGGCGACGAAGTTGGCGATGCGCGCCGACTTCTCGGCGTCCTTGGCGGTGGCGGCGACCTCGATGACGTAGGTCAGGCCGCGCCGGGTGACCTTCACCGCCCGACGCAAGGCGGCGACGGCGTCGGCCTCGGCGGCGCCGGCGAAGTCGGGATCCCGATCGAGCTTCTCCGCCCTCACCAGGGGCGTCAGCGCACCGTCGGAGGTGGCGATCTCGGCGATCGAGGCGATGGCGGCGCTGTCGCCGCCGATGCCCGGCAGCACCTCGTCGAGAGAGGTCACCTTGGCGGTGCGCGGGTCGACCATGACGAGCGCGGTGGCGGTGAACTTCGCCGGCAGGACGACCCAGGCGCCGACGGCGAGCGCCGTGCCGAGTACCCCGGCCACGGCGATGCGCGGCGCTTCGGCCCGCAGGAACGCGAGGGCGCCCGCCAGGTCGACGAAGCCCGGCTGGACGCCGTCGCGCATCGGCGCGCCTTCGCCCGTCGGTTCCTCCCAGTCGGTCGCGTCGGCACGCATACCTCACCCTTCCTCTGCGGTCGCCCGTTCTCGACGTCCATCGAGCACGATCATGGTTAACCTTTGGTTTCCGTTCGGCTGGTAACCAGAGGATCGAGCCATCGAGCCGAGATCGCGGAGACGAGTAGAGGATGGTCGCCCCCTCCCCCGGCATCGCCGCTGCGCCGGCACCGTTCCGCCTCGACATTCGGGGTGAAGCGGTCGTGACCGCCGTCGCGACCCTCGGTCTCGCCGTCGTCGCGACGGCGGTGCCGCTCACCGCTCAGTTGGTCTCGCCGCTCGTCGGACTGCCGCTGGCGGTGGCGATCGCGGTCACTCTGTCGCTGCGCCTGCCGCGTCTGGTTCCGGCAGTGGTGATCTTCGCGATGATGTTCCAGAACCTGATCGTGTCGCTGCTGTCGCCGGCGATCACCGACCAGGAGGCCTTCAACTTCATCCGCGGCTACGCCTTCCTGACCACCGTGGTGGTGTGGCTCACGCTGGTCGGCGGGTTCCTCGCCGCGCCGAACCGCCATTCGCCGCTGGTACGGCGGATGGTGCGGCAGGGGATCTGGCTGTTGATGCTCGTCGGCGGTTACGCGGCGATCGGCCTCGTCAAGAACGGGTCGGCGGCGATCATCTACACCCGCAACATCGTCACCCCGATCCTTCTGCTGCACATCATGCTGCTGATCGCCGGGCGGATGCGGGTCGGAATCGGCCCGATGCTCCAGATCTATGCCGGCATTCTCTTCGCCTGCGGCTGGTTCGAGATGCTCGCGCATCGTGAGTGGCTGACGCTGATCAGCGGATACATGTATTGGTCGTTGAACACCTCTCCGCTGTTCGGAACCGGCTACTGGGAGCAGATCCTGGCGCAGACCGGCTTCGTCTACCGCGATCTGGATGACTTCTTTCGCATCCATCTGTTCAACTCTTCGTTTTTCTCCGGAATTTCGGTGCTGCGGCTGCACGGCCCGAACATCCACGCGGTCAGCTTCGGCTACGCCCTCGCCTTCATGGCGCTCTACCTTCTGGCGGCGCGGCGCTTCTTCTTCGCCGCGCTCGCCGTGCCGTTGCTGGTGCTCGCCTCGGCCAAGGGGGCTTTCGTCGTGGTGCTGTTCGTCATCCTCGCCTGGACGGCGACCCGCGTTCTCGGGCCGCGGCCGGCGCTCATCTCGATGCTCGCCCTCGTCGCGATCTACGCGGTGGTGATGTTCGTCACCGGCCTGATGACGGGCGACTACCACATCATCGGCCTCGTCGGCGGCCTCAAGGGCTTCGTCTCGCTGCCGATCGGCCACGGCATCGGTTCGGGCGGCAACCTGACCGGCTCGGTGTCGGTCGAGGAGTGGAACAAGGCCCAGGAGATGGGCTCGTTCGACGGCGCGGTGGAGAGTGCCATCGGCGTGCTGCTCTATCAGATGGGTGCGGCCGGGCTGGCGGTCGTCGCCTACTATCTCGCGGTCGCCCGCGAAGCTTGGCGACGCTATGCGCGGTCAGGACTTCTTCACCAAGGTTCGGCTGCGTTCGGCACCCTGGTGGTGGTCGTCAACGGTCTGTTTCAGGAAGAAGCCCTATTCTCCCCGCTGGCACTCGGTCTGATGCTGGCCTTCGCCGGGCTCGTGCTCGGTTCGGCCGAACGCGTCGAGACCCGTGGAGCCCGGTCGAAGGGACCGTGACGGGGGAAGAGTATGTCGACAGCGAACGACGGGGACGCCGAGGCTCCCGACAAGGGAACGCAGCGCCACCTGCGCGTGATGATGGTGCAGACCCAGGCGGAGAACGCCGGGGCGCAGGAGATTTCGCGTCTGGTCGGCGCCGGGCTGGAGGCACGCGGCCACCGGGTCGACCACCTCTTCTTCTACAGCCGCACCGGCGGCGCCTCCGACCTCGGCAACGTCGACGTCTGCGTCGAAGGCCGGCCGCGGGATCCGATCGCGCTCGCCCGCTTCGTTCTCGCCGCACGCGCCAAGATCGCCGCCGCCAAGCCCGACGTGGTCCTCACCTTCCAGCACTACGGCAACGTGCTCGGCGCACCCATCGCCCATCTCGCCGGCGTCCATCGGGTGATCGCCAACCAGGTTTCGGCGTCCGACGTCGTGGCGCCGGCGCTGCGGCTCGCCGATCGGCTGTTCGGTCAGGCCGGGCTCTACGATCGCATCACCGTCAATTCCGACGAGACCCGTAAGCTCTACGAGAACCATCCGGCGAGCTATCGCGACCGCATCGTGTCGATCCCGCACGGTTTCGAAGTGAAACGCGGCGGGATTTCCAAGACGCAGGCCCGGACGCGGTTCGGCCTGCCCGAGGGTGTCGATCTCCTCGGATGCGCGGCACGACTGCACCCGACCAAGCGGCTCGATCTCGCCATCCGCCTGCTGCCGCTCATGCCGACGCGCCATCTCGCGCTCGCCGGTCAAGGCCCGGATCGCGAGCGCCTCGAAGCGCTCGCCGCCGAGCTCGGCGTCACGTCGCGTGTCCACTTCGTCGGCGAGCTGCAGCCGACGGCGATCGGCGAGTTCCTCGCCGCTCTCGACGTCTTCGTCTTCCCGACCGTCGCCGAGACCTTCGGCCTCGCCGCGGTCGAGGCGGCTTCGGCCGGTCTTCCGGTGGTCGCCACCGATCTGCCGGTGTTGCGCGAGGTGCTCGAAGTCGACGGCCGTCCGGCGGCGATCCTGGTCGACACCGCCGATGTCGCCGCCTTCGCCGCGGCGGTCGACGGCGTCTTCGCCGACGCCGAACTCGCCGAGAATCTCAGGGCCGCCGGCGCCGGCCTCACCCGTCGCTTCTCCCTCGATGCCATGGTCGAGGCCTATGCCCGACTGATCGACGAGGTGACCGAACGACGGAGGGCGGCATGAACCTGCTTCTCGTCGTCGAACACGGCCGCGGTCGCCGCTGGATGAACCGTCTCGCCGAACGGCTCGGCGGTCTCGGCGCCACCGTGCGCCTGGAAGCCGTGTCTCCGCAGCATCCGGAGACGCGGGGCATCGACCTCCTGCTGCAACTCGAGCGGATGGTCATGCGCCGGCAGCGGGCGGTCGGGGCCGAACCGATCGACACGGCGACGATCGCGCCGCCGGCCGACGCCGGCTTCGCGCCGAGCCTCGTCATCGATCTGACGGCACATCCGGCGCCGCGAACGGGGGCGCGGGTCCTCGCCGTCACCTGGGACGGCCATGCCGGAGAGGAAGCGGCGATCGCTCGGCTGGTGTCGGGCGCCACGCCTCTCGTCGAGGTGGTCGATTTCGCGACCGGCGAGGTGCTGGAACGCGGCCTCGCCTCGCTGGAGAACGCCTCCGGGCTCGGCGGCGCCATCGATTCGGTGATGGCTCGTCTCGTCACGCTACTGGTGGCGCGCGTCTCGGCGATCGTCGCAGGGCGGGACCGTCCGGCGCCGCCGGTCATCCCGGCATTGCCGCGGCGGCCGGGTCGCGACGTCGCCCGTCTCGCGGCGGCCTCGCTCGCCGGCTCCCTCGCCCGCATGCTCTATCGGCTCTCGTGCCACGCGCCGCACTGGCGGGTCGGCTGGCGCTTCGTCGACGGTCCCGGCATCGCCGAGACCGGCGACCTTTCCGGGCCGACGTTCAAGGTCGTGCCCGATCCCGGTCACAGCTTCTTCGCCGATCCCTTCCCGATCACCCGCGACGGTCGCACCTTCGTCTTCGTCGAGGAACTCGACCATCGCGTCGGCAAGGGATTCATCTCGGCCATTCCCTTCGACGAGACGGGGCCGTGCGGCTCATCGATCGTGGCGATCGAGGAGCCCTGGCACCTCTCCTATCCCTTCCTGATCGAACACGGCGGCGAGCTGTGGATGATCCCGGAGAGCACCAACGCGAACGACGTGGCGCTCTACCGCTGCACCCGCTTCCCCGACCGCTGGGAGCGCGCCGCGACGTTGATCGACGGTGTCTCGCTCTCCGATGCGACCGTCTTCGAAGAGGGCGGGCGCTGGTGGATGTTCGGAACGGACCACGACGGCGAAGGCGGTTGGTCGGACGTGCTCACCATCCATTCGGCACCGTCGCTGTTCGGACCGTGGACGGCGCATGCCGCCAATCCGGTGATGGTCGACCGTACCGCGGCGCGGCCGGCCGGCGCGGTCTTCCGTCGGGACGGTCGGCTCTTCCGCCCGGTGCAGGACTGCAGCGACGGCTACGGCGCCGCCCTCGCCATCGCCGAGATCACCCGCCTCGACGACGAGGGCTACGAGCAGGTGGTGCACCATCGACTGGCGCCGGGGCCGCGCTGGCCGGGCCGCAAGTTCCACACGCTCAACCGCATCGGCCGGCTCGAGGTGATCGACGGCTCGGTGGTGCGACCCAAATGGTCCCCCCTCGCCGCGATCGTCGATCGCCTGTCGGCTCCCGGAGACGCGGCATGACCACCCGTTTCCAGAGTGTGCTCTCCGAGCACCCGGTGGTGGGCGCCGTCCTGTCGCTGGGTGTGAAGGTGGCGGGATCCGGCGTGGCGCTGGTGATGTTCGCGCTCGCGGCGCGGACCATGGACGTCGCCGACTTCGGCCTGCTGGTCATCGCCTTCAACGCCGTGTCCTTCCTCGCCGTCCTCGCCGTGCTCGGCCAGGACACGCTGATTTTGAGGTCGTGGGGCGAGTTCTTCGAACGCTCGCCGGCACTCGCCCGCGGCGCCGTCGCCTACGGCCTCAAGGTGTCGGCGCTCGGCGCCGTCCTCGCCGTTTCCGGCTTCCTCGGATGGGCGACGGCGATCGACGGGCGGCTCGCCACCGCCGATCTCGTCTCGGTCGCCGCCTTCCTCTTCACCCAGACACTGCTCCACTACGGCTCGAGCCTGACGCGTGCGGTGCGCGGCGTCTTCCTCTCCGAGCCGAACCGCGAGTTGACCTGGCGGTTGCCGCTGATGATGTCGCTCGGCTGGGCGCTGCTCTCGGGCGGGCGGACGTCGATCACCTCGTTCTTCGCCGTCGCCGCCGCCGGACAGGTCGCCGCGCTCGTCTTCCAGTCGATCGCGGTACGCAACGGCATGCCGGCGGCGATCCGCACGACCACGGCCGAATACGCCACCGGCGACTGGACCCGGCGCTCGGCCGCCATGACCACCGCCGCCATGGCCGAAGCCGCCAACCAATATGCCGACGTGGTGCTGATCGGCGCCCTCGCCGGTCCGGTCGCCTCGGCCGGCTATTTCGTCGCCGCCCGCATCGCCAGCGTCTTCCCGATGCTGACCTCGGGCCTGCACAACTACTCCGCCTCACGCATCGCCGAGCTCTACTACGGCGGCCGCGCCCACGAGCTGCAGCGCCTGCTCACCCGGGTGATGATGCTGGCGCTGGCGCTGGTCGGCGCGCTGGTGGCGGTGATCGTCTTCGCCGGGCCGTGGCTCCTGTCGCTGTTCGGGGAGGCCTATCGCGACGAGTTCCTCATCCTGCTGGTGCTCGCCGGCGTCGCCGCCTTCACCACGCTGATGGGTCCGGGCAGCATGATGATGCTGACCATGGGGCGGGAGAAGCTCTACCTGAAGCTGGTGGTGGGGGCGCTGGCGGTGCGGGTCGCCGCCCTCGTCGCACTGGTGCCGACGATGGGCATCCTCGGTGCGGCGATCGCCGTCGGCATCGCCATCGCACCGTTCTCGGCACTCGTCGCCTTTCTGTGCGCCCGCGACACCGGCGTCGATCCGAGCGCCCTGGCGATCGTTCGAAATCGCCGGGATCCGTAACGTCTTCGTTAGGGTTTACGCACGTTCGTAAATGCCGAAACGGCTGATTTGGCCGTCTTTTTACCTCTGCCTCCTAGAATTCCTCGCGGAGGTACGAAGACATGCCCGAGATCACCAGCAGCATCGCCCAGACGACCTACGTCCCCGGCGCATCGACATGGGTCGACGCCGAACGGCACGTGCAGCGCCCCGGGACGATCCGGCTCGGCGGGCTGCCGATCACCGTCGTCGACCGGGCGGAAGCGGCCCGTCGCATGGTCGAGGAAGCGCTGGCGCGGCGTGGCACCGGCCTGCCGCCGCAGTATCTCACCTCCGCCAACGGCCAGGTGCTGGTCGAGTGCGCGCGCGACGAGCAGATCCGCGACCTCTTCCTCCAGGCCGACGCCATCCATGCCGACGGCATGCCGATGGTCTACGCCTCCTGGCAGATGGCGACCATCCCGCTTCCGGAACGGGTCGCGACCACCGACCTCGTCCACGACGTGATGAAACTCTCGGGCGCCGCGGGCCTGCGCTCGTTCCTGCTCGGCGCGACGGCGGAGGCCAATGCCGCCGCGGTCGCCAAACTGCGTGTCCTCTATCCGGACGTGCCGGAGATCGACGGGCGTGACGGATACTTCTCCGAAGACGAGGAAGCCGCGGTCTGCGAGGCGGTGAACGCCTACGCCCCCGACGTTCTGTGGCTCGGCCTCGGCGTGCCGAAGGAACAGGCCTTCGTGGCGCGCAACCGCCATCGCCTGACCCGGGTCGGGGTGATCAAGACCTCCGGCGGTCTCTTCGACTTCCTGTCGGGCAAGCGGGCGCGGGCGCCGAAGCTGGTCCAGGCGCTCGGCTTCGAATGGGCGTGGCGGGCGATGCTCGAACCGCGCCGGCTCGGCAAGCGCTATCTCGACACCAATTTCGCGGCGATGCGCCTTCTCCTGACCGAGACCGACTGACGATGACGTCGCGCGCCCTCCTCGTGCCGTCGATCTTCGCCGCGGCGCTCCTCGCCGCGGCCTCTGCGTCCGCCGAAGAGGCCACTCCGGCGGCGACCTGCTCGTCAGGTCACCCCGAACTGGCGCGCGGCTTCTCGCTCACCGGCTGGTTCGACGAGCCGGTGGCCCGTCCGCCGGATCTCGTCCGGCTGCGCGCCCTGTCGCGGCGCGGCTTCACCCATGTTCGCCTGCCGGTGGCGGCGGAGAGCGTGATGACGCGGTTCTCGCGCCCGGCGGAGATCGCGGCGCGGCGACGGGCGATCGGCACCGGGCTCGATGCGCTGGCGGCGGCGGGTTTCGCCGTCGTCGTCGATCTGCACGGCGGTGCGCAACTCGAAGCCCTCCTCCGCCGCGATCCCAAGGCGGCGCGCGCGGCGGTGATCGAGGCGTGGGGCGTGCTCGGACCGCTGGTCGAAGCGCGGGTGGCGCGCAAGGTGTCGGCGGAAGTGCTCAACGAGCCGCCGCTCGACGATGCGGCGTGGCGCGCGACGCAGGCGACGATCGTCGCGGCGATGCGGCGGGAGATGCCGACGGCGACCTTCGTGGTCTCCACCGGCGGACCGCAGCGGGTCGAGCGGCTGACCGCCTCGGCGCCGATCGCCGACGCGAACACCGTCTACGCGGTCCACTACTACGACCCGATGGTCTTCACCCATCAAGGGGCGGACTGGATCCGTCCCGATCCGATCGGTTGGCTGCACGACGTTCCCTTCCCGATCCGGGCGGGCGATCCGAAGTTCGCCGCGCTTCTCGCCTCGTTCCGCGCCACCGGTCCGAAACCGGTCGCCGACTATCTGGCGAGCCTTTCGGGTCGTTCCTTCGGCGTCGCCGACGTCGAGCGCGACATGCGGGCGCTCGGCGCCTGGAGCCGGAAGTACGGCCGCGACGTGGTGATCGGCGAATTCGGGGTCTATCGCGCCCGTGTCGCACCGGCCGACCGGGTGGCGTGGCTCGCGGCGGTTGCCGGCGCGGCGGCGAGGAACTGCATCGGCTGGACCCATTGGGACTATCGGGACGGCTTCGGATTCGTCGACGCGAAAACCGGCGAAGCGGACGAGGCGGTGCTCTCCGCCCTCTTCGGACGGCGAAGCGGCGGGGCGTCGCCGCGGTCGTGAGGACCGGCGCGGCGACGAAGACATGCGGCGGGACATCCGTCGCGGAGGGAGGAACGATGGAAGCGATCGCACTCGACGGAGCGGTGGGCTGGTTCCACCCGGCGACCGGTGGGCGTGGCGTGATCGTCGTCGGCGCACACGGCTACGAGGATCTGTGCTCGCGCGTCACTCTGCGCAGCCTCGCCGACGGACTGGCCGCGGCCGGTCTGCCGACGCTCCGGATCGATCCGCGCGACACCGGCGACGCCGCCGATCTTCCCCCCGAGGCGGATCGCGTGGCGGCATGGACCGCCGACACGATCGCCGCGGTGCGCTGGATGCGCGACACGGTCGGGGTCGGCGAGATCGTCCTCGTCGGACTGCGGGTCGGCGCGCTCGTCGCCACCGCGGCGGCGCTCGACCTCGGCGACGTCGACCGACTGGTGCTGCTGGCGCCTCCGGCGAACGGCCGGGCGCTCCGGCGCGAACTCTCGATCCTCGCCCGGCTGGTCGACGGCATGGGCGGCGGAACCCACGACGACGGGTCGATCGAGATCGCCGGATTCCGTCTCGATGCGGCGACGCTCGGACGGCTCGAGGCGATCGATCCGACCACCCTCCCCCGCGCCCCGGCGCGCGACGTGCTGCTGGTCGGCGACATCGGCGCGGCGGCTTTCGGCCGTCTCGTCGCGGCGATGGAGACGACCGGCGCGACGGTCGCGACCCTGCCCTTCGAGGGCTATGCGCGGATGATGTGCGATCCGACGGCCTCCGAGCCGGCGGTGGAGACGGCGGCCGCGGTGATCGGACGGCTCGCCCGCGATCTTCCCGCCGCAACGGTCGCGCCGGCGAAGCTCGCCGTGGCGCGCCTTTCCGGTGACGGTTGGATCGAAGAGCGCTTCGTCTTCGGCGACGGGCTCGCCGGCATCCTGTGCCTGCCGACGGCCCCGAGCACGCCGCGCCGTTCGGCGATCTGGCTCAACTCGGGGCGCAACCACCACATCGGTTGGGCGCGCCAGACGGTCGATCTGTCGCGGCGGCTGGCGCGGTCCGGCGTGGCGGTGCTGCGCATGGATCTCGCCGGCATCGGCGACAGCCCGGCCCATGCCCACACTCCGCCGACGGCGCTCTACCACGATGTCGGCAAAGACGATGTCGTGGCGGCGCTCGACGAGATGGCGCGGCGCGGCCACGCCCGACCCTGGGTGATCGGCGCCTGTTCGGGCGCCTATCAGGCGTTCCATACCGCGGTCGACGACCCGCGCATCGCCGGCATCGTGCTGATCAACCAGCTCTGTTTCATCTGGGACGCGAGCTATGCGGTGCATCTGTCCGCCTGGATGAAGGCGCGGCCGCACGAGTTCGAGGCGGAAGCGAAACGCGCCGAAGAGGGCGATGACGACCTGGGCCGCAACGGCCCGCTGGCGCTCGCTTGGCGGCTCGCCAAGCGCGGCGTCCGTATCGGTCTCGACGGCTATCGGCGGCTGCGCGCCGGCGGCGCGAACGGTCGCCCCGGGCCGATCGAGAGCCGCTTTCGGGCGCTTTCGGCGCGCGGCGCCGGCGTGTCGATCGTCCTGTCGGAGGGCGACAAGGCGGTCGGCGAACTCGAACTCCACACCGGCCGCGACGGCGAGCGCATCGCCGACCTGCCGGGTGTCGAAATTCTGATCATACCGGACTCCGACCACTCGCTGACGCCGCCGGCGGCGCGCGAGCGGCTCGGCAACCATCTGGTGGCGCGATTGGCCGAGGCCGACGGCGATCATGGCCGGCGCGCACCCCGGCCGTCGGCCGACGATCACGAGGAGGGTCGGCAGGTGGTGACGCCGACGACCTTCGCGGCGGCAGCGCGGGCCGCGTTCGCGCGCGGCATGACCACCTGACCGATCGCTCGGCCGCCGATCGACGGCGGCCGGACCGACCTCAGGCGCCGTTGCCGCCGCCCTTGGGGCGGGGCATGCGGAAGAGTTCGGTGACGTGGAAGAAATCCGAATAGCCGCAACGGCCGATGGTGCCGGCGCGCACCATGTCGAAGCGGCCGTCGATCATGCAGTCGTCACGGATGTGGACGCCGACCACCTCGCCGAAGACGACGTGATTGCCGGTCGCCCGTCCACCCACCGTTTTCGGATTGAGGATCTCGGTGACCCGGCATTCGAGCGAAGCCGCCGCTTCGCCGACGCGCGGCGGGCGCACCAGCCGCGACGCCTCTCGCGTCAGGCCGACATGGTCGAATTCGCTCACACCGCGCGGCAGGGGCGCCGAGCTTTCGTTCATCGCGTCGCGCAGGTCGAAGCTGGCGAGGTTGACGACGAATTCGCGCGTCTCGGCGCAGGCCGCCACCGTGTCCTTCCATCCGTCGGAGGAGAACATGACCATCGGCGGCGCGGCGCAGACCGCATTGAAATAGCTGTAGGGCGCGAGATTGACGCGTCCTGTGGCGTCGATGGTCGAGATCCAGGCGATCGGGCGGGGCGCGACGATCGCCTTGAACGGATCGATGGCGAGGCCGGGCAGCCCGTCGGCGACGGCGTAGAACATGGGCCTCAGGCGCTCCACTCGGTGACGATGTCGTCGAAGGCGGGACGCGGGCGGTCGACCGGCGGCACCGTCGGCGTGCCGATGGCGATCAGGCCGGCGAAGCGTTCGCCCGGCTTCGCGCCGAGGATGGCGGCGGCTCGCTCGTCGTAGCAGCACCAGCCGGAAAGCCACTGGCCGGCGTAGCCGAGGGCGTGGGCGGCGAGGAGCAGGTTCATGCAGGCGGCGCCGACGGAGAGTTCCTGCTCCCAGACGGGGATCTTGAAGTGCTCCTGGGTGCGAGCGATCACCCCGACGGTGAGCGGCACGCGCTGGAACCGGGTCATCTCGAACTCGGCCTTCTCGGCCGGCACGTCGGGGAACTTCGCCCGGTAGAGCGGTTCGAGTCGCGCGTCGAGGGCGGCGCGACCGGGGCCGCGGTAGAGCACGAAACGCCAGGGCGTGAGTTTGCCGTGGTCGGGCACGCGGGCGGCGACGGCGACGAGACGGCGGATCTCCGCCTCGCTCGGGCCGGGTTCGGCGAGCTGGGCGGCGGCGATGGTGCGGCGGGTCTCGAGCAGTTCGAGCGCGTCGGGCATGAGGTCCTCGGAGCGAGTGGATCGGGTCGTAGCGAGAGGGAAGCCGCATCGACAGATGCTGTCAACGGCGGTCGATGCGGTCGCCGCGACGAGGTGCGACTTGAAATCGCCACCCTTCTCGGGTTCCAGTTCGGTCGGGGACGAGTCGAGGCGCAGAAGCGCCCGATCCGCGTTGCCCGAGAGGAACCATGGGTCGTCAGCTTTTCCGTCGGAGTTGCCGTTTCGCCGCGCCGGTGACACGCGCGAGGTCGGGCCGGGTTTCCGCCGTTCTGGTGGCCGCCGCGCTCGGGGTGGCGCCGACGCCCGGCTTCGCCCAGGCGCCGGGACAGCCGCTCGCCCTCTCGCCGCCGCCCGTCGAACCGATTCCCTACGCGCCCAATCCGCCGCCGGGGCCGCCCTTGGCGCTGCCGGCGCCGTCCGGGGGACCGGGCTCGACCGAACCGATCGCGGTCGGCGAGGCGGCACGTACGCTGCGCGCCAACCTGAAGCTGGCGGCGCTCGTCACCGAGGAGAGCCAGCCGATCCGCTCCGGGCTCGTCTGGCGCATCTTCAAGGAGAACGACAAGAACCGCGCCGAGGATCGGCTCCAGGCGGTCGCGACCGCGTCCGGCGGCGACGCCGAGTTCCGGCTCGAGCCGGGCTCCTACCTCGTCCACGCCGCCTACGGCCGCGCCGGGGCCACCACCCGCGTCACGGTGGAGGCCGACAAGCTGCGCAAGGAGACGGTGATCCTCAACGCCGGCGGCCTCCGGCTGACGGCACTCGGGGTCGGCGACCAGCAGCTGCCGGCCGACAAGATCAGCTTCGACGTCTATTCGCGCGACGTCGACCAGCGTGGCGAACGTCAGGCGCTGGTGACCGGCGCCAAGCCCGGCGGCATCATCCGCCTCAACGCCGACACCTATCGGGTGGTCGGTCACTACGGCGATCTCAACGCCGTGGTGCGCGCCGAAATCCACGTCAATCCGGGCAAGCTCACCGAGGCGACGGTCTACCACAAGGCGGCGCAGGTGACGCTGAAGCTGGTCAACGAACCGGGTGGCGAAGCGCTGACCAACACCTCGTGGATGGTGCTGACGCCGTCCGGCGACATGGTGACGGAGAGCGTCGGCGCCTTCCCGACCATCGTGCTCGCCGAGGGCGACTACGCCCTCGTCGCCAAGAACCAGGATCGCATCTTCACCCGCAACTTCACGGTCCAGCCGGGCTTCGATCGCGAGATCGAGGTGGTCGCCTTCGACCAACCGGCGAAGCCGTGAACGACCCAGAAGGCGATGCATCGATGAGCGAGACCCCTCGGCCGTCGCCGGCCGCTTCCGTTGCGCGATCCTCCTCGCCGACGCCGCCCCCGTCGTCTTCCCCTCCCGCGCCCCCTTCCCCGCCGCCGTCGGCCTTCGCGCGCGCCTGGCGCTGGCTGCTGCCGTTCGGCCTCGCCGTCATCGCGGCGGCGCTGGGGCTCGGGGTGTTCGATACGTCGGCGGCCTCGGCCTGGGTCTTCGTCGCCGGTTGCCTCGTCGGCCTCGTCGGTCTGGCGAGCCTCGCCAACCACCTCTTCGACCTCGGACGGCGCGAAGTGCGCGACCTCGAGCAACGGCTCGAGAACGAACTCGACAGACGCGGAAACGGACGGACATGAATCACGACAGCTACCCGGACGCCTACATCGTCGACATCCTGCGCTCGGTGAAGACCATCGCGGTGGTCGGCGCCAGCCCCAACGAGGCGCGTCCCTCCTTCGGTGTCACCCGCTTCCTGAAGACCAAGGGTTACGACGTCGTGGCGATCAATCCGGGCCACGCCGGCGGCGAGATCGCCGGCTGCCCGGTCTTCGCCTCGCTCGCCGACGTGCCGCACGCGATCGACATGGTCGACGTGTTCCGCAATTCGGACGCCGCCGGCGAGGCGGTCGACGAGGCGATCGCGATCGGCGCCAAGGTGGTGTGGCTGCAGCTCGGCGTGCGCAACGACGAAGCCGCGGCGCGAGCCGAAGCCGCCGGGCTGAAGGTCGTCATGAACCGTTGCCCGAAGATCGAATGGCCGCGGCTGATCGGCTGAGACCGCGGTTCAGCGATAGGGTGCGAAGATCTCGGCGAGCGTCCAGGGCATCTCGCCGCCCTTGCGGGCGATGTCCGCGATACGCCAGCCGCCGGCTTCGCGCACCAGTGTGAACTCGAGCACGGTCCGAGGTTTCTGGCCGGCCTCGGCCTTGCGATCGGGGAAGAGCGCGACGGCGAGCTTCGCCCGGTCGAGAGCCGTCTCGACGCCCCGGAGAGTGAACCGACGGACCAGAGGGTCCTGGCTGTCGGTGAAGGGATCGAACTCGATCGGGCCGATCTCGCCGCTCTTCTCCGCGTCGTCGTCCGCCTTGTTCCAGATCTTCACCAGATCGGCCGCGAAGATGCGCGACCGCCCCGCGCGGTCGGTGAAAGGGGCGCCGCCGGTGGTCCCGTCGCCGGCGACGATGCGGGTGTAGATCGCCGTCAGGAACGCCTCCGGTGTATCGGCCGCGGCGCGCGCCGGGGCGGCGAAAGTGGCGAGGACGGCGGCGAGGACGAGACGGCGCGAGACCATGGCGACTCCGAAGCGTGAAATACCGGAAGTCGCACTCTACCCTCCCCGCCGCCCGCCCGCCTCCCCCATGGGCCCCAGAAGATCCGGCACTGTTGCGGTGCGGCAGGGTCATTCGGGTAATTACGCAAAACCATTCTCGAAACTGCCGATCAGACAGTAGACATTGGTTTGCGCGGCACGTCATGATCGGCGAAAAGAAACACGGTTCCATACGAGAGGCCCGCACCAGGGGCTCGCCAGGAGGATGTCACGATGAGCCCGCAGCCCGGATTCTCCACCCTCGCCGTCCATGCCGGCGCTCAGCCCGATCCGACGACGGGCGCGCGGGTGACGCCGATCTATCAGACGACCGCCTTCGTGTTCGAAAACGTCGACCATGCGGCGTCGCTGTTCGGGCTGCAGGCCTTCGGCAACATCTACACCCGCATCACCAACCCGACGACGGCGGTGCTCGAGGAGCGCGTCGCGGCGCTCGAGGGCGGTACGGCGGCGGTGGCGGTCGCCTCCGGCCACGCGGCGCAGCACCTGATCTTCCACACCATCATGGGACCGGGCGACGAGTTCGTCGCCTCGAAGCGCCTCTACGGCGGTTCGATCAACCAGTTCAACCACGCCTTCAAGAACTACGGCTGGACGGTGAAGTGGGCCGATCCGGACGACCTTTCCACCTTCGAGGCGGCGATCGGCGAGAAGACCAAGGCGATCTTCGTCGAGAGCCTCGCCAATCCCGGCGGCGTCGTCACCGACATCGAAGGCATCTCGGCGATCGCCAAGAAGCACGGCATCCCGCTGATCGTCGACAACACGCTGGCCACCCCCTACCTGTGCCGGCCGTTCACCCACGGTGCCGACATCGTCGTCCATTCGGCGACCAAGTTCCTCGGCGGCCACGGCAACTCGATGGGCGGTGTCGTCATCGACGGCGGCACCTTCGACTGGAAGGCCTCGGGCAAGTATCCGATGCTGTCGGCACCGCGCCCCGAATATCAGGACATGGTGATCGCCGACGTGTTCGGTAATTTCGCCTTCGCCATCGCGGTGCGCGTTCTCGGCCTGCGCGACATCGGCCCGGCGATCTCGCCGTTCAACGCCTTCCAGATCATCACCGGCATCGAGACGCTGCCGCTGCGGATGGAGAAGCACTCGGCCAATGCGCTGGCGGTCGCCAAGTGGCTGAAGTCGCGCCCCGAAGTGGCGTGGGTGAGCTATGCCGGCCTCGAGGACGACAAGTATCACGCGCTGGCCAAGAAATACGTGCCGAAGGGCGCGGGCGCGGTCTTCACCTTCTCGCTCAAGGGCGGCTACGAGGCCGGCGTCAAGCTCGTCTCCAACGTCAAGCTGATCAGCCATCTCGCCAACATCGGCGACACCCGCTCGCTGATCATCCACTCCGCCTCGACCACCCACCGCCAGCTCACCGACGCGCAGAAGACCGCCGCCGGCGCCGGTCCCGACGTGGTGCGCCTGTCGATCGGCATCGAGGACGTCGCCGACATCATCGCCGACCTCGAGCAGGCGCTCGCCTGATCTCGTCGGACGCGATCCGAAACGCGGAGCGGGCGTCGAGAGAGATCTCGGCGCCCGCTTTCGTTCGCGAAGGACGTGCTCATACCATCGGCCATTGGAAATGACCGAGGGTAATCCTGACGCGAATTTCTCATGCCTCCGACGCAAATGGGAAATTCGCGTGTGTTCGAAGGCCGGGTGCGTCAGCACCTTCGGCCTCTGGTATCAGCCGCCCGCACGCCCCGCCGCCGGCGCGCCGGCGGGAGCCGGCCGCGTTCGCATGTGGCGATGACGTGCCTCGAGGGCGATGATCGCCCAGGCGAGGCCCCACAGCAGGAAGAAGTGGCGCCAGTGGTCGCTGTCGATGATCCAGCTGACGGCGAGATGGCCGGCGAGCAGCACCCAGACGACCTGCGCCACCGCCTTCCACGGGCGCGGCAGCAGCATCGGCGCGAAGAGCTTCGCCAACGTCCAGAACGACAGCGCGGTGTAGGTGACGAAGCCGAGCCAGCCGTAGACCATCAACGCCTTCAGGAAGACGTTGTGCGGGTCCTCGGGGAAGATGTGGCCGAATTGATAGGGCCCGAGGCCGAGCGGCAATTCGGTGGCCATGAGGAAGCCGATGCCGTGGCGGGCGAAGCGGCCGAGGCGGGCGCCGTCGTAGCTCTGCACCAGCTTGGCGCGCTCGTCGAAGAGATCCCGCACCTCCGGGAACGACAGGGCGAAGGCGAGCAGCGCCACGATGCCGAGGAGCGAGGCGAGGCCGATCGTGATCAGCCTCAGGCGGCCTTTCGCGGTGCGCTCGTCGACGTAGAGGACGAGGCCGAGCATCAGCAACGTGCCGGCGGCGAGGCCCCAGGCGGCGCGCGACATCGACAGGAAGACGCCGGCGACGATGATCGCGGCCCAGATGAACTGCGGCCAGATCTTCCTCAGTTTCTCGGTCAGGATGAGGCGCGCCAGATAGACGAGCGGCACCACCAGGAAGGGACCGAAGACGTTCGGGTCCTTGAAGGTGGATTTGGCGCGGCCGGCGCGCATCAGCGCCTCGATCTTGAGGCCGTAGCCGAGGATGCCGAGCACCGACACCAACACGCCGGCGGCGACCAGCGCCTTCATGACGATGGCCAGGCGATGGGGTCGTTCGGCGCAGATCGCGGCGAAGAAGACGGCGTTGACCGCCAACATCAAGGAGATGGCGACGAAGATGAAGGGATGGCCGTGGTCGGCCCCCGCCCACCAACGCACCTGGGTGACCGAGATGATGCCGCCGATGTTGAAGAGCGCCAGGAGAACGACGGCCGGCACCACGGCGCGCGGCAGGGCGAGGCCCATGGCGAGCGCGACCATCGCGTGGATCAGAATGAAGAGATCGGAGGGTGCGGGCTCGAACATGACGATGCCCGAGGAGGCGACCGTCAGGAACAGGAAGGCGTCGCCGAGACGCTCGGCCGACACCGTCCGGTCGATGGGCGCGTGCGGGGCGACGGCATCGGTCAAACGGGCACTCCTCGATACTGGGCTCATGAAATTCTGACGAGTCCGGATTCCATGAGCGTCACGGCCCGGCCGGCCGAGGCCCGTTCGGGCTCGCCTTCGCCGACGATGCTTCGAAAAGGTCGGAACATCGTCGGCTCGGTTCTCAGACGTACGCGACACTCGACCGCCGGCTGGACGGCCGTGGACGACCTCACCGGGATACACCACGGACGTTAAGAAACCCGTTTCTGCCCGATCTTCGCGGCGAAACGGGGTCGACGGCGGCGCGCCGAGATCGTATCACCGAGCCCGGCCGCCGGACCCCTCCGCCGCCGAAACCGGAAGATCGTCATGGGCATCCTGCAGAAACTGGGGCTCGCCAAGCGCAAGACCCACTTCAATCCCACCTCGCTCTCGCGCTACTGGCGCGCCGAGAACGGTGGGGATCCCTATCTGCGGCTGTTCGACGAAGCCCGTCGGGTCACCGGCTCGACCGACAACTTCCTCAAGCAGTGCCGCTTCTTCAATCTGATGCAGATGGTGCGCCACGTGCTCGACCACTCCGTCGTCGGCGACGTCGCCGAATGCGGCTGCTGGCGCGGACAATCGGCGTGGATGATCTCCTCGGCGCTGAAGGAGCGGAACTGGCAGGGCCGGTTCTTCATCTTCGACAGCTTCGAAGGCGGCCTCTCCGACCTCACGGCCGAGGACCGTGTCGGCGCCGGCGACAAGGGCGCGCGCACCGAGGCCCGGCAGAAGGCGCATTTCGCCTCGCGTCGCGACGACGTCGCCGCGGCGCTCGCCTCCTACCCCTTCGTGTCGCTGCACGAGGGCTGGATCCCGCAGGTCTTCGACACGGTCGATCTCGGCGATCGGCGCTTCGCCCTCGTCCACGTCGACGTCGACCTCTACGAGCCGACCCGCGACAGTCTCGCCTTCTTCCACCCGCGCCTCGCCGAAGGCGGGGTGATCGTCGTCGACGACTACGGGTCCTCGGGTTTCCCGGGCGCGCAGACCGCGGTCGACGAGTTCCGCGCCGCCCATCCGCCGAAGCTCTTCCTAGAAGGCCAGGTCGGCGGCGCCATCCTGGTCTACTGAGGCTCTCCGAAGCGAAACGACCGCTCCGGGCGGCGGAGCGGTCGTCGAGGGATGCGATCGAGAAAAGGCCTCGGCAGGCGTTTTCGGCGGGTCCGAAGCGCGGCCTCAGTAGGCGTTGTCGGAATGCTGCAGCAGGCTGATCGGCGTCATCACCAGGATCTTCAGGTCGAACAGCACCGACCAGTTCTCGATGTAGTGGATGTCGTGCTCGACGCGTTTGCGGATCTTGTCCGGCGTGTCGATCTCGCCGCGCCAGCCGTTGATCTGGGCCCAACCGGTGACGCCGGGCTTGACCTTGTGGCGGGCGAAGTAGCCGTCGACCACCTGATCCCACATGCGGTTCTCGGTCTGGGCGTTGACCGCGTGCGGGCGCGGGCCGACGAGGGAGAGTTCGCCCATCAGCACGTTGAAGAGCTGCGGCAACTCGTCGATCGAGGCCTTGCGGATGAAGCGGCCGACCTTCGTCACCCGCGGATCGCCCTTGGTGACGATCTTGGCGGCGGCGAAGTCGGACTGATCGGTGTACATCGACCGGAACTTCCAGACGTCGATGACCTCGTTGTTGAAGCCGAAGCGCTTCTGACGGAAGAACACCGGGCCCTTGCTGTCGAGCTTGATGGCGATCGCGGTGGCGATCATGACAGGCGCGAGGGCGATCAATGCCAGCGCGCCGATGACCAGATCGAAGCTGCGCTTGGCCACTGCGTCCCAATCGGCGAGCGGCTTGTCGACGACGTCGAGGAAGGGCACCGAACCTTCGTAGGAATAGTTGCGCGGGCGGAAGCGCAGGCGATCGGCGTGGGCCGACAGGCGGATGTCGACCGGCAGCACCCACAGCTTCTTGAGCAACTGATGGACGCGCGCCGCGGCGGTGATCGGCAGAGCGACGATCAGCATGTCGAGCTTGGTGATACGGCCGAATTCGACCAGTTCGGGGATGGTGCCGAGCTTGGGATAGCCCTCGACCATCGACGGCGAGCGTTCGTCGTCGCGGTCGTCGAAGATGCCGCAGATGCGGATGTCGTTGCCGGGCTGGGCCTCGAGCGAGCGGATCAGATCCTCGGCGAGCTTGCCGCCGCCGACGATGACGGCACGCCGTTCCAGCCGACCGTCTCTCGTCCAGCCCGACACCAGCCGGGTGAGGACGAAGCGGAAGACGAAGAAGAAGGCGAGCCCGAGGAAATACCAGCGCACCAGACGCCGGGCGTCGTCGCTGTCGCCGAGACCGGCGAAGAAGGCGAGCGCGGTGAGCGCGGCGAAGACCATCGACCAGGAGGCGACGAGCCGGCCGAGCTGGAAGGCGTAGTCGCGGAAGGCGGCGATCTGGTAGCCGTCGAAGGCCTGGACGAAGAGCAGCGTCAGGGCGGCGCCGAAGGGCACGGCGGCGAGATGCAGCGGATCGAGGGCGCCCGTGCCGAAGCCGGTGAAGTACAGCGCGGCATAGCCGCTGACGACGATCGCGACGAATTCGATCGCCCGGACCGAGCCGGCGAGCAACCGGCGCGAGATCGGCCGGTCGGAGAACAGCATCGCGACGTCGCGCGCCTGTTCCGACAGGGTCGCGGTCGCCCGCGGTACCGCCGGCAGGGCGTCGAAACTGTTTCCCTCGGGGGCCATCTCCTGGATGTCGACGGCCTGTCGATAGAGGGTCCTCGGGTCGATCTGTTTCATCGGTCTGCTCCGGGGAAGTTCGCTTCCTTGGCGGAACGGGTTCGGGTCTCGGGCGTCATGGCGACGGCTCGCGGACACCGAGGGTGTGAATGTCGGGATCGTAGGCGCCCGAGCCGATGGCGGGGCGCAATCCCACCGGATCGCTCAGCCGGGCGTAGAAGGCCCCGATGGTGCGCATCATCGTCTCGACGGTGAAGCGGGCGGCGACCGACCGACGCATCTCGACGGCCAGTGCGACGCCCTCCTCCGGCTCGGCGAGGCGGCGATGCATGGCGTCGGTGAGGGCGACGACGTCGCCCGGCGGCACCAGATGGCCGACGTGACCCTCGTAGATCTCGGGGATGCCGCCGACATGGGTGGCGACGAGCGGCACGGCGGCGGCGAGCGTCTCCAGCACCACGTAGGGCAGCGATTCGGCGCGCGACGGCAGCACCACGGCATGCGCCAGCGGCAGCGCTTCGCGGATCGGCATCGGATCGCGGAAGGTGATGGCGTCGCTCAGGCCGAGGTCGCGCACCATCGCCTCGTAAGCGGCGCGTTCGTCGCCGACGCCGACGATCAGCGCCGTCGCTCTCTCGCCGCGGGCGCGCAGATGTTCGATCGCGCGGATGAAGACGTCGGTGCCTTTGAGCTGGCGCAACATGCCGATGTAGAGGAAGTCGACCGCATCGGGCCGCGGCGCGATCGGCTCGAACTCTTCCGGCATCAGACCGTTGTAGGCGAGAACGGCGGGGACTTTCGGCCGGCCGATCTTCTCCTCGTAGGAACGACGCTCGTAGTCGGAGACGAAGACGAGGCCGTCGGTCATGCGCTCGAGGATGCGCTCGAGGGCGAAATAGATGCGTCCTTCGAGGCTCGACGTGGCGAAATGCAGACTACCGCCGTGCGGGCAGTAGATACGGATCGGCCGCTGCCCCTCGAGCCGCAGGCCGGTGCCGATCAGCCGGGCGAAGGACCCTCCCTTGGAGCCGTGACCGTGAAGAACGTCGGGTTCGAGCGCGGCGACATGGGTCCACAGACGCCACGTCGAGGCGAGGTCGGCGGGCGACAGCGCCCGACGCATCGGGAACCGGGTGATCCCGAACGCCAGTTCGGGCGCCACACGGGCGATCCACTCGGCCTCGAAGTCGCCGCCGGTCAGGCTGTCGCAGACGATGCCGACCGAGTGACCCGCGGCCGTCTGCGCCGTGGCGAGATCGACCACGTGGCGAAAGATGCCTCCGATCGGTGCGCGCACGCAGTGAACGATGCGCATGGTTCCGTTTTCCGACATTCTCATCCCCGTCCGAACCTCGGACATCTCCCGTTTCCGTCGGGGAGACTGCGCCGGGGAACGTGAAGTTCGAGTTGATGTCGGACGTACGGGAACTTCGCGATCGCGGAATAAAATCGTTAGTCTTAAAAAAGCGGCGGCGAAGACGGTGAAGAATGTATCGATCGACGCGAGATGCGTCCGCAGAGGCGATTTCGTCGGGGAAATCTCACGCTTCGATCGCAGATCAGAAGTATCGCTCGCGAACGTAGATGGTGTCGCCGGGACGGATCGGATCGGTCACCGGGACACGCCCGACCAGGACTTCGCCGTTGATCTGGCGGGTGACGTCGAGGTTCGCCTGATCGGCGCGGGCCGAATAGCCGCCGGCGATCGCCACCGCGGTCTGGGCGGTCATGCCGGCGACATAGGGGTACTGACCGGCGTTCTTGACTTCGCCCATGATGAAGAAGGGGCGATACTGGTCGATGTCGACCGAGACGTCGGGACGCTTGAGGTAGCCGTTGCGCAGCTTGGCGGCGATCTCGGCTTCCAGTTCGGCGGCGGTCCGGCCGCGCGCCGCCACTCCCCCGATCAACGGCATCGAGATGTTGCCGGAGGCGTCGACCAGATAGGTGTTGGTGAGGTTGGCCTGATCGAAGACGGTGATGCGCAGCTTGTCGCCGGCATCGAAGCGATAGGGCTGAGTCAGAACCTCGTGGAAGGCGGGATTCGGCCGCACGTAGTTCGAGCAGCCCGCCAGAATGGCGGCCGACACGATCGCCGCACCCAGTCGCAGAAGCATGGTCGAACCCCTCACGGACGTCATGCCCGCACATTGGTTCGATATGGTTAACGAAGACTGAACGCGCCGCGACGCTCGGGTTCATACGCTACGGATTAACCTCTCACTTACCTTAATGAATTCATATTGGGGTGAGTGGAGTCGGGAGTACCGTGCATGAATACGGTCCAGGTGACCAACGTCGACGACGTGACCATCGACCTCGGAGTGGTGCTCCGGGCTCTGTGGCGCGCACGCCTGCGCATCCTGCTCCTCACTCTCCTCGCCGCGGTCGCGTCCTACGCCGCCTTGTCGACGATGACGCCGAGCTACAAGTCCGATACCCGTCTCGTCATCGAGACCCACGACCTGCCGGTCGGCCAGCAGACGCGGCAGGGCGAAGCGGAACGCGCCCTCCTCGACGAACAGGGCGTCGGCAGTCAGGTCCAGCTCCTCACTTCGCGCGACATCGCGCGCCGCGTCGTCGCGTCGCTCGAGCTGATGAAGGACCCCGAATTCGCCGGTGGCGGTTCGTTGCTCGGCCTCATCGGCCTGGGGCGCGGCTCCGGTGGATCGTCGGAAGAGCGGGTGCTGGAGAAGTTCATCGAACATCTCAACGTCTTCCAGGTGGAGAAGACGCGCGTCATCCAGGTGGAATTCGCCTCCCGTGATCCGGAGAAGGCGGCGAAGATCGCCACCGCCGTCGTCCAGGAGTATCTCGCGGCGGCGGCCGAGGCGAAGGGCCGCAGCTCGGCGGAGGCCTCCAAGTTCCTCTCCTCCGAGATCGAGCAACTGCGCCGCCGCGTCTCGGATGCCGAAGCCAAGGTCGAGCAGTATCGCGCCGGAGCCGACCTCTTCGTCGGCCAGAACAACGTCAAGATCTCCGAGCAGCAGATCGGCGAACTGAACTCGCAGCTGACCGCCGCCAAGGCGCAGCGCTCGGAGACCGAGGCGCGGGTGCGTCAGTTGAAGCGGCTCCTGGAGAGCGGCGCCGGGCTCGATACGGCGTCGGAAGTGACCTCGGCGCCGAGCGTCCAGCGCCTGCACGACCGCCAGTCGGCGCTCAAGGCGCGCGCCGCGGAACTCGCCACCACCTATCTGCCGAATCATCCGCAGGTGCAGGCGATCAACGCCCAGATCGCCGACATCGACGGCCAGATTCGCGCCGAGGCGCGCAAGGTGCTGGCGAGCTACGAGAACGAATCGAAGGTCGCCGAAGGGCGCGTGAAGCAGCTCACCGCGCAGTTCAACGAATTCAAGTCGCAGGCGGCGAAGGCCGGCGAAGAGGACATTCAGCTCCGGGCGCTGGAGCGCGAGGCCAAGGTGCAGCGCGATCAGCTCGAGGAGTTCCTGGCGCGCTATCGCGATGCCCTCGCCCGGCAGGTGAGCGGGGCTCAGCCGGCCGACGCGCGCGTCATCTCGGCGGCGACGGTGCCGGTCAAGCCGGCGTTCCCGAAGGTGATGCCGCTCACCCTGGCGATCACCGCGTCGACCTTCCTGTTCGTCTGTCTGTGGATCGTCTTCCGCGAATTCGCCGCCGGAAACGTGCTGCGCCGGACCGCGACGGTGGACGCCCCGACGGGCACCGCCGCACCCGCCGCCGCGGTTGCCGCCGCCGCTCCGATTCCCACCGCCGGCGCCGCGCCGGTCGATGGTCGCATCGGAACGCATCGTCTCGAAGCGCCGGGGATCTCCGGCCTGTTGCCGCACGCCACCTCGTCGGCGTTGGAGAAGGAGGCGGCCGCCTCGCTCGAGCGGATCTGGAACGAGATCTCGGCGGAGGCCGAGGACGGCCAGCGCATCGTCGTCACCTCCGCGACCTCCGATCACGCCGCCCATCTCGCGGCGCTGGCATTGCTCAGGGTCGCGGCCAAGCGCGGCGCCAAGGTCTGTCTCGTCGATCTCGCCGCCAACGGCGAGGATCTCGCCGATCTCGTCGGCGAACCCGACATGCCGGGCCTCTCCGATCTCGTCGCCGGCGAAGCACGCTTCGCCGACATCATCTTCCGCGACCGCGCCTCGCGCGGCCACGTGGTGCTGTCGGGCCGCGACGGACTCGACGCCGACGATCTCACCGGTGACGAACTCACCGGCGCGCTCGAGGCGCTCGACCTCACCTACGATCACCTGATCCTCGACCTCGGCCTGATCGTCGCCGGACCGGGAACCGCCGATCTCGTCGCCTCGGCCGACACGGTCGTCCTCGCCGGCGACGGCGCCGGCACCGATCCGCACACCGCCAAGGCGCACGAGGCGTTGATGGCGGCGGGGATCGATTCGATCCGGGTGCTGGCCGTCGACGGCGGCGACGTGAAGTCGGTCGCCGACGTCGCCGCCTGACCGGCGGCTTCGGACCCGACGACCCGCGACACCGATGGCTCCCGGTCGAGCCGCCTCACCTCTCGTCGCCGGTCTCCTGCGCCGCGCGCGTCGCGCCGCGACCGGCGAGACGGGCGCGCCAACCGGCGACGAACGCCCAGGCGCGTTCGTTCCGACGGATCGCCGCCTTCGCCCGCCCGACCGCCGTCGCGACGGCGAGGAAGAGGTGTCCGGCGAGCGTCACCGGCAGACGCAGATCGACCAGCTCGACCGTCTCGTCACACCAGCTCGCCTTGTAGCGCTCGCGACCCGGGCCCATGTCGTAGACGGCGAGACCGCGCCGGCAGGCCTCTTCGATGTGCCGGAAGAACAGGGTCTCGCCCGGGCTCGCCCGCGCCAGTTCGTCTTCGGCGAAGGACGCGAAGAGGGCGTAGAGCCGTCCGCCACGGATCGATGCGCCGATCACGGCACGGATCTTCCCTCCGGCTTCGAGCCGGGTCAGCTCGACGAGCGGCGCGGCGGACCCGAGCGACGTGTGTGCGAGACGGCGGAACGCGTCGCGCACCGCGGTGGGCGCGAAAGGATCGGCGATGCCGCGGGCGGCGAGCGAGGCGCTCTTCTGGTCGAAGAAGGCGGCGAGCGTCGCCTCGACCTCCGCCGAGGTGGCGGCGATCGAGACGCGATAGTCGCCGGCGGCGACGAGGAGTTTCTCCTTGGCCTTGACCTTCTTGCGCTTGTGACCGGCATTGCGGCCGGCGAGCAGCGCATCGAAGGAGGGACCCAAGCGGAAGACGTGGCCGTCGTCGAGCGAGGGGGCGTGGGGCAACGCGGCGACGAGCGGGTTCGCCACCCCGTCCCAGACCGTCGGTACGGCATCGAGGACGAAGGCGTCGACGCCGGCGGCGCGACCGACGGCGAGGAGACCGGTGCGGATCTCCGCGGGCGGGATTTCGGCGGCGAGGTCGCGCCAGGCGCCGAGGACGTAACCGGCGTGGCTGCCGGCGAGGCGGCGGGCGACGGTGACCGGACCGACGCGTTCGATCACCAGCGGCAGCAGAAATTCGGTCGTCCCACCGCGCCGGCCACGGATCACCAGCGGTCGCGATCCCGGCGGCGTCGCACCGGCGGCGATCCAGGCCTCGACCCAGTCGTAGGCCTGGAAGGGCAGGACGCCGCCGCCCGTCTCGATTTCGCGCCACGCGTCCGCGACCGCCGCCGGATCGGCGACGGCGTCGAGCACCAGAGGCGCGCGAGGTTCGATCGAGGAGGGGCGAGACTTCGTTTCGGCCATCGCGGCGAGCGGTCCGTCGTCGGCGGATCGCGGCGGGAGAGCGATCCGTTGGCGAAGCTTAGTGCATGTTCCGTTCGGGTTGGAACGACCCGATCGAAAAGAAGCTGCTGCGCGTGGGACCGGACCGGTTTTCCGGAGATCGCGGCCCCGGCCGTGTGGCGTGCGCAGGATGTTCGGGCGGCGCGGCCCGCGCCGGCGCCGGCGTCTCACTCCTTCGGGCGGACGGGCGCATACATCCATTTGACCAGCACGGCGGCGGGCGCCGCCCACAGGAAGCCGGCGACGAGGAAATAGACGAACTGCACCCAACCGGGCTTGGTTGCGACGATCACGTCGCCGATCGCCACGGCGAAGAAGACGTAGATCAACAGGAAGATCACCAGGACCAGGGATCCGACGAGGCGGCGAGAAGGTGAGGTCATGATCCGGCGTCCCACTGGAATGACAAAACGCGAGCGACGAACCGTCGCACGTTCGGAGGCGAAATGCGGCCCCACCGCGACCTCCCGTGCGATGGTCGGCTCCACCGGGTCGGTCTATATCTCGGATCGAGGCACGGAGTGAAGTCGACGATGGCGATCGGAACGTTCGGCGGCGAAGACGGAAGCGGAGGCGCACGCTCGGACGAGCGGTCGGCTCCGCTGGTGCGCACCTGGCTGTTCGTGGTCGCGGCGATGATCTTCGCCATGGTGGTGGTGGGCGGCGCGACGCGGCTCACCGGGTCGGGTCTGTCGATCACCGAATGGGCGCCGATCATGGGGGCGATCCCTCCCCTCTCGGAAGCCGACTGGGCGGCCGCCTTCGCCAAGTACAAGGAGATCCCGCAATATCGGCTGGAGAACGCCGGCATGAGCCTCGGCGATTTCAAGTCGATCTTCTGGTGGGAATGGTCGCATCGGCTGCTCGGGCGCTCGATCGGGGTGGTCTACGCGCTGCCACTCCTGTGGTTCGTCGTCACCGGCCGGATCGGGCGGGCGCGCCTGCCACGCTTCCTCCTCCTCCTCGTCCTCGGCGGACTGCAGGGCTTCGTCGGCTGGTGGATGGTGGCCTCCGGCCTCGTCGACCGGGTGACGGTGGCGCCCTATCGGCTGGCGGTCCATCTGACGCTCGCCGCGGTGATCTTCGCCGCCATCGTCTGGACGGCGCTGACCTGCGGCCCGTCGTCGATGACGCGGCGGCGCTCACCGATCCTGAGGGTCGGCGCCGGCGCCGTGCTCGGCTGGACGGTGTTCCAGATCTTCCTCGGGGCGCTCGTCGCCGGCAATCACGCCGGGCTCGTCTACAACACGTGGCCGTCGATGAACGGCTATTTCGCGCCGCCCGACCTGATGACCTGGGAACCGTGGTGGCGGAACTTCTTCGAGAACCACGCCATGGTGCAGTTCCTGCACCGCATGGGCGCCTACGTGCTGTTCGCCCTGGCGATCGCACAGTTCACGCTGGTCGTGGTGACGGCGCGGACCTCGGCGGCCCGTGTCTCGGCCTTCGTGCTCGGCTTCGCCGTCGCCTTCCAGATGCTGGTCGGCATCGCCACGTTGCTGACGCTGGTGCCGCTGTCGCTGGCGCTCACCCATCAGGCCGTGGCCATGGTGGTCCTCACCGCGGCGGTCGTCCACGCGGTCAGCGTCTTCGCTCCCGGACACATCGCGACCGGCCTGCCCGAAGTCGGCGGACGAGCGCCTGCCGGATGACGGTTCGGACTTTTCGGACTTCCCTGCGCGCGACGCGTGCCGCGCCTCAGGCGCGGCGGATCTGATCGGCGCCGAGGACGGCGAGGACGACACCGGCGACGCGATCGATCCACAGCCGCACCTTGCGGCCGAGCGCGTGGCGGACGCCGGAGACAACCGCCACCACGCCGACCCACCAGGCGAGCGAGCCGCAGAGGACGCCGAGGACGGTGACCGCGGCGACGATCGGATCGAAGCCGGAGGACGGCGCCAGCGCGGTGAACACCGCGGCGAACATGACGATGGTCGGCGGGTTGGTGAGCGTCAGCATCACCGAGCCGAGAAAGGCGGCGGAAACCGATGCGACGGCGGCCACTTCAGCCGGTTTGTCGGTGTCCTTGGTGAAGAAGGTCTTCAGGCCGAGCCAGATCAGGAAGAGACCGGCGGCGAGATGCAACTGCTTCTCCCAGGCGAGGACGAAGGCGGAGACGCCGGCGAGACCGAGGGCGGCGACCGCGGCGTAGATGGCGTCGCCGACGGCGATGCCGGCGCCGGTCGCCAATCCCCAGCGCGGGCCCTGGGTCAGTGTGCGGCGCATACACAGGAGGCTCATCGGACCGACGGGCGCGGCGACGGCGAGACCGATGCCGGCCGCCTTGAGAAAGAGGAGAACGTGGTCCACGGGTCGGGCCTCTCGCGTCGATGGTGAAGCCCGAGCCTAGGAGCGATCCGACGCGCCGTCCAGCGCGACGGACGGCGGCTTCGGAGGTCGCCTCGTCGCGGCTTTCCGCCCGCCCGAACCGCCCTCGACCCATGTGGACGACAAGACGACGGGTCCGTGTCATAGTCCGAGCCGCTCGGTTCTCGACTCGCTGGCGATCGACGGGACGGAACGGCGCAAGATCACAAGCTCGGCCGCAGCCGACAGATTCGGGACCCGCACGTGAACGATTCCACGGCCAACGACAGCGCGACGCGCCGCGTCGTCGTTTTGATGGCGGCCTACGATGCGGCCGGAACGATCGCCGAAGCGGCCTCGAGCATTCTGGACAACACGTTGGCCGCCGACCTGCTGATCGTCGACGACTGCAGCCCGCAGCCGATGGCCGACGCGCTCGCCGGCCTCATCGCCACCCACGGCGACCGCCTCAGGGTCGTGCGCATGCCGGTCAACAGCCGGCAGAGTTCCTGCCTCAACACCGCACTCTTCGACGTGTTGCCGAAGGGCTACGAGTTCGTCGCGCTGATGGACTCCGACGACATCGCCCTGCCGCAGCGGCTCGCCGAACAGGTCGCCTTCCTCGATGCGCATCCGGATGTCGGCGCGGTCGGGACCTGGATGCAGACCTTCGACGAGACGACGCTCGAGCCGATGTACGTCCACCGGCATCCCATCGACGACGACGCCATCCGCGACGCGATGTATTTCAACAGCGCCATGGTGCACCCGAGCATGATGGTCCGGGCCGAAGTGTTCCGCACCATGGGCGGCTACAATCCGGCGCTCCAGGCGGCGGAGGACTACGAGCTGTGGCGGCGCATCCAGAGCCGTTGGAAGCTCGCCAATCTGCCCATCGTGCTGCTGCGCTACCGCCTGTCGTCGAAGGGTCAGTCGATGGCGGGGCGGCGGAGGCAACTGGCGATCCGGCTCCGGGTGCAATTGCTCTATTTCCGACCGTCGAAGTGGCGGGCCTGGGCCGGCTTGGCTCTCACCCTGGTGCTCTTCGTCGTACCGCTGCGCGCGCTCGTCAACTTCAAGGCGGCGATGTGGAAAGAGTGATGTCGCTCGCGGCGACGTGATGAAACGAAACCGGCGCCGGGACCGTAAGGAGAGACGACCTCCCTCCTCCCCGAACCCCGGATCCCGATGACTTCGCGCCTTCCCCGATTCCTGCCCTGGACCGACCGCAACGGCCGCTTTTCGCTGCTGCGCGCCGCCGTCTTCATCGTCCTGTGGTTGCCGGCATTCGACCTGATCCGCCGCTGGGCGGGCGCCGATCTGGGACCGCGACCGCTCGCCGAAGCGATCCACGTCGCCGGCGACTGGGCGGTGCGGCTCGTTCTCGTCGCGGTCGCGATCTCGCCTCTGCGACATCTCTCGGGCTCGGCGCGGTTGATCGGGGTGCGCCGGATGATCGGCCTCGCGGGGCTCGGCTACGCGATCCTCCACGTCGGCCTGTGGGCGGCAGATCTCGGCTTCGCGGCGAACATGCTGGCGTTCGAGATCGCCGTGCGGCCCTATCTCATGCTCGGCTTCGTCGCCTTCGCCGGGCTCGTGGCGATGGGGGTGACATCGAGCGACGCCATGGTGCGGCGGCTGGGAGCGGAGCGTTGGAAGCGTCTGCACGGGCTGGTGCATCCGATCCTGATCCTCACCCTCGTCCATCTCTTCCTGCAATCGAAGCTCGACCTCTCCCAGGGCGCCATCCTCTCCGGCCTCGCCTTCGCCGGACTGGCGACGCGGATGCGGATCGAGCGGCGCGGTTCGCTCGGCGTCGCCGCGGTGTTGATCGCCGCCGCGAGTGCCTTCGTCTTCGCCGCCGCCTCTGAGGCGGTCTGGTTCGTCGCCAAGACCGGTCGTTCGCCCCTGCCGCTCGTCGAGGCGAACTTCGTCTTCGTCGCACGCATCGCTCCGGCATGGTGGGCGGCGGCGATCGCTCTGGCGGTGACGGGCGGGGCGGTCGCCTTCCGGCGGTTCGTGCGCCGCTGAGGTCGGCACCCGGTGCTCGTCCCGCCGGCGGGCGAATGTCGAAGAATCGAGGAAAAATTTACCAACAAGCCGACGAACCGAATTCGACGGCCGTTTTCTTAAGGTTCTCCCGAAAGGATCGATCTCATGGGACGCACGAGCCGTCGAACGGTTCGGCTCACGGGGGACCGATGGAAGTTTCGTCTCGATCGACCGGCGGGATCCTCCCGTCCAGAGCAACGACCAGATCGCACGGCATGCGTTACGCCGTGGCGTTGGCGCTGCTGATCGCCCTGACGATCTCCTCCTTCGTGATCATGCGCATCTTCGTCGTCGACGAGCGGCAGCTCGACGCCACCATGAGCGCCATCGGCGAACTCAGGGTGGAACTCGCCACGCAGCAGATCACCATGCGCGACCTCATCACCGAACTGCGCCGGCCGGTGCCGGACGACATTCGGGTGCGCGGGCTGCGCCGGGCGCTGACCGCATCGCGCGAGCGGCTGTTGGTCGATCGGGCGACGCTGGTCCGGACGATGCGCAACAGCAGCGTGTCCCAGCCGGCCTGGAAGATCCTGCAGGACGCCCCCTACCATCTCGACCAGATCATCGGCGACATGTCGGCCGATGTGCACATCGCCCTGCGCGACGGCTCACCGGCCGAAGACGAGGACATCGCCGTCATCGGCGACGCGCGCGAGGACGGGTTCCTGGTCATCACCGATTCCCACGCCACCGCGGCGCGTCTGGCTTCGGAACGGCTCCTCGCCGAGCTGCGCAACGAGACCGAGGCGCGCAAGGTGTGGCGCGAAGAGCTCCACACCATGCTCGGCTGGGCGACGGTGTTCGTGCTGATCGGCGAAGCCTTCATCATCTTCTGGCCGCTGCTCGGCAATCTCGGTCGAGAGGCGCGCCGCGCCGACGCGGCGCAGAACGAACTGGCGCGCCTCGCCCGCCACGACGCGCTGACCGGGCTTCTCAATCGCGCCTCGCTGATCGACGAGATCGAACACGAGATCGCCGCCGCCGATCCGCGGAGCCGGCAGCTGGCGGTGATGCTGATCGACCTCGATCGCTTCAAGCCGATCAACGACATGTTCGGACATGCGGCCGGCGACGGCGTGCTGATCGAGGCGGCGCGTCGTGTGACGGCGGCGCTGCGTCCCGGCGACGTGGTGGCAAGGCTCGGCGGCGACGAGTTCGTGGTGGTGCTGCCGCAGCCGCACGACGCCGACGAAGTGCGCCACATCGGCCTGAGGATCAACGACACGCTCGGTCGCGAGATGGAGATCGAGGGGCATCGTTTCGAACTCGGCGCCTCGATCGGCTGCGCCTTCTGGCCGGCGGACGCCCGCGACGTCGACGGGCTGCTGTCGGCGGCCGACCTCGCCATGTATCAGGCGAAACGCTCCGATCTCGACGATCCGGTGTTCTTCGACGAAAAGCTGCGGTCCGCGGTGGCGCGGGTGCGCTCCGAGGAAGCCGATCTGAGGCGCGCGATCGCGCTCGACGAACTCGTCCTCCACTACCAGCCGATCGTCTCGCTCGACGGCACGAGCATCCACGGCTTCGAGGCGCTGGTGCGGTGGAACCATCCGACCCGCGGCCTGATCGAGCCCGAGCTGTTCCTGCCGACCGCCGGCCGCGCCGGGCTGATGAGCCAGTCACCTCCTGGGTGCTCGACAACGCCTGCCGGCAATATGCCCGGTGGTCGGCCGAGGGATTCGTCCCGGCCTCGCTGTCGATCAACGTCGCCGACACGTTCCTCACCCAACCCGATGCGATCGGCCAGGTGCTGGCGATCGCCGAACGTCATGCGGTTCCCGGCGGGACGCTGGTGCTCGAAGTCTCGGAGCGGGTGATGAGCGAGGAGAACCACACGCCGATCGCTCGCCAACTGGCGGCCGCCCACGCGGCGGGGCTGCGGATCGCCGTCGACGAATTCGGGCTCGGTCGCAGTTCGCTCATCCATCTGCGCAAGCCGGAGATCGACATCCTCAAGATCGATCGTGTCTTCGTGCGCGATCTGGTCTCGGCGCCGGAGAACGCGGCGATCGTCGGGGCGATGATCGAACTCGCCCGCATCCTCGACAAGCAGGTGGTGATCGAAGGCGTCGAGACGGCCGACCAGATCGCGCTGCTCGCCGTCTCCGATCAGGCCTGGGTGCAGGGCTTCCTCTATTCGCGCCCGCTCGCGGCGTCCGACGCCGCCGACTTCGTGGCGAAGATGAACGCCGAAGTCGACGAGCCGCGTCGGCGGCGCGCCTGAGAGATCGGGCGGCCTTGCGCGCGTCGACGGTCGACGCCAAGCCGCCTCGCTTCCCATCCTGCTTCCCGCCCCTTCGTCGCGCCGGCTTCGGCGGGCGTCGCGCGACCGTGATGACGGTCCCGTCCGCGCCCTCTTGAACATGTGTCCGAGAGCGGGCATGAGGAGGAGACGGAGCCGCGCGGCGGGTTCCGGCGATCCCCACGTCTCGAACCCAACGGCGACGGCACCCATGAACCGGACCACCGCCAATCTCGCCATTCTCCTCGCCGCCGCCATCTGGGGGGCGGCCTTCGTGCCGCAGCAGACGGCGATGCAGTCGCTGACGCCGATGTGGTTCCTGGCGTTGCGCTTCGCGCTGTCGATGGCGGTGACGGCGCCGCTTCTCGTCGTCGAGCACACCCGCTCGCCGATGCCGTTGACGCGGCGCTCGTGGGGGTTGGTCGGAGCGGTGGCGACGGTGTTCCTCGGCGCCAGTCTCCTGCAGCAGTTCTCGCTGGTGACGACCTCGGTCACCAACGCCGGTTTCCTCACCTCGCTCTACATCCTCTTCACCCCGTTCGTGGCGATGATGCTGACCCACGAGCGGCCCGGGTTCGGGGTGTGGCCGGCGGCCGGGCTCGGGCTCGTCGGGGCCTGGATGCTGGCGGGCGGCGGTGGGACGGCCCTGGTGATCGGCGACGGCCTCCTGATGGTCGGCGCGATGTTGTGGGCGGTGCAGATCGTGCTGATCGGCATGGCGATGCGCCATTTCAATCGGCCGCTGCTGCTCGTGATGGCGCAGTATGCGGCGATCGCGCTCTTCGCCGGCGTCTGGGCCGTCCTCCACGATCCGATCTCGTGGGAGGCGGTGCGCGCCGCTGCCCCCGAGATCCTCTATGCCGGCGTCATCTCCGGCGGTGTCGGCTACACGTTGCAGGCCCTGGCACAGCGCCACACCCACGCCTCCGACGCGGCGATCATCTTCTCCACGGAGGCGCCCTTCGCCGCGCTCTTCGGCATGTGGCTGCTCGGCGACCGGCTGACGCCGGAGCAGTGGGCCGGCTCGGCGGCGATCTTCGCGGCGGTGCTGATGGTGCAGCTGTGGCCGGGACGCACGACCGTCGCCGGGCATTGAAGCTCATGCATCGAGTCCGCGACTTCACGCGATGATTCCGCCGCGCGACCCGCGGCGGCGACCTCATGTTCGGATTCCGATTCCGGCGGGCGAGACTTCGATTCCGCCGGAGGGCGCAAGTCACTGACCGCGAATCGAATTCGGCGGGACTTCAAGTGATGATTCCGCGACCTCGCCCATCGATTCGGCGGCGGCGAAACAGCGGACTTCCGCCCGTCTTCTCACGCGTCGATTCAAGTTCGCGACCCGTCGCGATCCCCGGTATCCACGGCGCCGTGCGTCTCGGACGGCCGCTGCAGCAGCGCCAGATCGAGCAGCGCCAGCCGGCCTTCGACGAAGGCGCCGACGAGATCGCGGGCGCGGGCGCCGTCGTCGTCGCCGGGCGCGAGCGTGGCGCGCAGCCACGATCCGTCGATCATCGCCGCGGTCGCCTCGGCGAGGCGGGCGGCCTCGTCGCGGCCGAGGCGGGCGAGGGTCGGATGGGCCCGGAAGCCGGCGCGCAGATTCGATTGCAGGCGGGCGACATAGATGCGTTGGATGCGAGCGAAGCGCGGCACCACCGGCACGCGTGCCCAGAAGGCGAGCCAGACCGAGCCGATACGGCGGTCGAACTGGGCCGGTCCGAGGGTGGCGTCGACCACCGCCATGATCCTCTGGCGCGGCGTCGTCGCCTGCCGCTGCAAGGCCACGAGGCTCGAGGACAGATGCGACGCCAGATGCCTCAGGGTCGCTTCGAGCAGGCCGTTCTTGTCGCGGAAATAGAAGGCGACGAGACCCGGCGAAACACCGGCGCGACCGGCGATCTCGGCGAGCGTCGTTTCCTGGAAGCCGACGTCGGCGATCGCCTCGACGGTCGCTTCGATCAACTGGCGACGGCGGACATCTTCGGCGGCGTGGCGGCGCGGGCGGGCGGAGGGTTCGGCGGCGGCGCGCGGGGCGACGGTGGACATCGGATCTCCTGGCGGCCCGCGACCGACGACGCAGCGGGAACGGACGGCGGCACGCCCGGCGGTTCCAGCCTGATCGCGGTGGCTCGATCGGCCTCGCGAGCCCCGCCAGCATATTTTGAACACCTGTTCAGTCAATCGAGCTCCGGGGGCTTCACTCGGCGGAACGAAGTCACGGCGGCTGCGATCGCCGAGCCCGGGCGCGAAGGCGCTTCGACTTCGAGCAACGATTCAACCGAGGTCGCGGGGATTGCGAGTTCGATTCCGCCGACGACTCGAGTCGTCTGTTCGGTTTGGCTTTTTCGCTCAAGAGTGACGCTCGACCGCACACGACACCGAGCCTTCGCATCCTTCCGGCATCCGCTCGCGCTTTGCTCCGGCGGCTCAGCGTTTTTCGCCGACTTCGTGCTCTCGAACGCGAAAACGACCCGAAACCCGCGAAATTGAACGATCACTCAATACTCGAGATGGGCGGCCGTTCTTCCTTGACGAACGGTTCGGAACGTGGCCCGGGTAGGCGCGACGTCCTCTCACAGGCGCGCGAACGACGCGTGTGACGGGCGACGTCGATGCGGCCGGGCGCGAAAGCTTCCGGGCTCGACGACCGCCGCAAGAGCGCGCCCGACGCGCCGTCCCTCGCTCGAACGATCCCGATCCATCGGGAGGAGTTGTCCATGATCGCCATCCGTACCGTCCTCGCCGCCGGTCTCGCCCTCGGCCTGACCACCTCCGTCTTCGCGGCGGAACCGGATGCCTGCAAGACCCCGCGCTTCTCCGACGTCGGTTGGAGCGACATCACCGCCACCACCGGTCTGGCGTCGCGTGTCCTCATGGGCCTCGGCTACACGCCGAAGGCGGAGATCCTGTCGGTGCCGGTGACCTACGCCTCGCTGAAGAACAAGCAGATCGACATCTTCCTTGGCAACTGGATGCCGACCATGGAAGCCGACCTGAAGCCCTATCTCGAGGACAAGACGGTCGAGGTGGTGGGCGTCAATCTCACCGGCGCCAAGTACACGCTGGCGGTGCTGAAGCCGACCTGGGACGCCGGCCTCAAGGACTTCGCGGACATCCCCAAGTTCAAGGACAAGCTCGCCGCCAAGATCTACGGCATCGAGCCGGGCAACGACGGCAACCGGCTGATCCTCGACATGATCAAGGACGCCAAGTGGGGCCTCGGCGGCTTCGAACTGGTGGAGAGTTCCGAGCAGGGCATGCTCTCCCAGGTCGAGCGCACCGCCAAGGGCAAGGGCGACGTCCTGTTCCTCGGCTGGGAGCCCCATCCGATGAACACCCACTACGAGCTGAAGTACCTCTCCGGCGGCGACGACGTCTTCGGCCCGAATTTCGGCGGCGCGACCATCTACACCAACGTCCGCGCCGGCTACACGAGCGAATGCGCCAACGTCGGCAAGCTCCTGAAGAACATGACCTTCACCCTCGCTCAGGAGAGCACGATCATGGACACGATCGCGGCGGGCGAGAGCGACGGCGCCAAGGCGGCCGAGACGTGGCTGAAGGCCAATCCGGCGGTGCTCGACACGTGGCTCGACGGCGTCACCACCTTCGACGGCAAGCCGGGCCTCGCCGCGGTCAAGAAGAGCCTCGGGCTGTGACGGACGGGGCCGGCGCGCCCGCCGCGCCGGTCGTCCTCTCCGCGTCGACGAGGGCGATGCGGCGTCTCGGCGCCGCATCTCTCCCGACCTCGATGCGACGATTGCGGACGTGAACGATGGACGCGTGGATCACCGCCTTCCGGATCCCCTTCGGACGCTGGATGAAACTCGTCATCGATTTCGTCCAGGTATGGTTCGGCGACGTGATCGATCGGGTCTCGACGGTGCTGCGCGCCTTGATCGAGGGCTTCTCGTGGCTGCTGATCCAGCCGCCGGCGTCGGTGTCGATCGTCGTCTTCACCGGCTTCGTGTGGTGGCTGCATCGCCGGCCGGCGCTCACCCTCTACACCGCCGCCGCGCTCCTGATGATCGCCAATCTCGGCTACTGGGAAGCGACGATGGAGACGGTGTCGCTGGTCGGCTTCGCCACCCTCGTCTCGGTCGCGGTCGGCGTGCCGATCGGCATCGTCGCGGCGCATCGGCCGTGGTTCGCCGATCTCATCCGGCCGTTGCTCGACCTGATGCAGACGCTGCCGACCTTCGTCTATCTGATCCCGACGCTGGTGCTCTTCGGCCTCGGCGTGGTGCCGGGGCTGATCTCGACGGTGATCTTCGCGGTGCCCGCCCCGATCCGGCTCACCCAACTCGGCATCGCCTCGGTGCCGGTGCCGCTCAGAGAAGCGGGTGAGGCCTTCGGCGCGACCCGGCGACAACTCCTGTGGAAGGTCGAGCTGCCGCAAGCCATGCCGATGATCATGACCGGCGTCAACCAGACCATCATGCTCTCGCTGTCGATGGTGGTGATCGCCGCACTGGTCGGCGCCGGCGGGCTCGGCAAGCCGGTGGTGCGCGCCCTCAACACGGTCAACGTCGCCATGGGCTTCGAAGCCGGGCTCGCCATCGTCCTCCTCGCCATCCTGCTCGATCGGGTCTGCAAGTTGCCGGAGAAGCGGAGGCGGACGCCATGACCGCTTCCGAGCCCGCCGCCGCGTCCCCCTCCCCCGCCGTCGAGTTGCGCGGGGTCGACATCGTCTTCGCCGATCGGCCGGGGGAAGCGCTGCGGCTCCTCGATGCGGGCCGCAGCCGCGAGGAGATCCTCGAGACGACCGGCGCGGTGATCGGTGCCGCCGGGGTGTCGCTCACCGTCGCGGCGGGCGAGATCTGCGTGCTGATGGGTCTCTCGGGCTCGGGCAAGTCGACCGTGCTGCGCGCCGTCAACGGGCTCAATCCGGTGAGCCGCGGCGAAGTGCTGGTCGCCGACGGCGACGGCACCGTCGACGTGGCGACTTGCTCGGCGGAGACGCTGCGGCGGCTGCGGCAGAACCGCGTCGCCATGGTCTTCCAGCAATTCGCGCTGCTGCCGTGGCGGACGGTGCGCGAGAACGTCGGCTTCGGTCTCGAGCTGCGCGGCGTGGCGAGGGCGGAGCGCGACGCCATCGTCGACGCCAAGCTCGCCATGGTCGGGCTCGACAAATGGGCCGACAAGTTCGCCCACGAACTCTCCGGCGGCATGCAGCAACGGGTCGGGCTCGCCCGCGCCTTCGCCACCGACGCCGACATCCTGTTGATGGACGAGCCCTTCTCGGCGCTCGATCCGCTGATCCGCACCAAATTGCAGGACGAGCTCCTCACGCTGCAGAGGGAGCTGAAGAAGACCATCGTCTTCGTCAGTCACGACCTCGACGAGGCGCTCAAGCTCGGCGACCACATCGCCATCCTCGACGGCGGCCGCGTCGTCCAGATCGGGCCGCCGGAGGAGATCGTGCTGAAGCCGGCCGACGACTACGTCCGCGAGTTCGTCGCCAACGTCAATCCGCTGAGCGTGCTCACAGCCTACAACGTCATGCGCGACATGCGCGACCTCGCGCGCCACGGCGAGGACTGGGTGTGGCTCGACGACCGCCGCGTCACCCGCTTCCGCCTCGACGGCGCGCGGCGGGTGGTCGAAGTGGTGCACGAGGGCCGGCCGGCGACCTGGGTCACCTGCGAGGAGGCGGACGCGCCCAAGCCGGCGGATGCGAACGAGGTCTACTGGTCGCGCACCGCGACGCCGCTCAAGACGCTGATGTACGCCATGCACCGCAACGTCGCCTCGGTGGCGGTGTTCGACGACGACGACCGGTTCGTCGGCGCGGTCACCGTCGCCGACGTACTCGCCGCGGTGGTGCGGCGTCAGGGCTGATCGCGGTTCGGCCGCTTCGATCTCCGAAGGCGTCGCCGTCTCCCTCTCGGAAACGAGAAAGGGCGAGACGGTTACCCGCTCGCCCTTTCGTCACTTCGTCCGGTGACCGAGACCCGGCTCTCCAGAGCCGGGATCGGTGGGTCTTGACCCGGCTCTCACGAACCGGGATGCCGGTCGATCACTGCTGCGGCTGCTGTTCGGCGATCAGCGGCGTGATGCGACGGACGGTGACCCGCCGGTTGGCGCGCGCATCGCCTTCGGTCTGAACGCGGAGCTGGGTCTCGCCGTAGCCCTGGGTGGTCAGGTTCTCGGCCGGGATGCCGAAGTCCCGCGACAGGATCTCGGCGACCGACTGGGCGCGGCGATCGGAGAGCGACAGGTTGTCGTCCGCATCGCCCACCGCGTCGGTGTGGCCCTCGATCAGGAACACCTCTTCCGGATTGGCTTCGATCGCCTTGCCGATCGCCGCGGCGATCGCCGACAGGCGCTGGACCTGCGCCGGCCCGACCTCCCAGGACCCGCTTTCGAAGGTGATGGTGTTGACGTCGACCGACCGCATCTGCGCCCGCAGATCGGGGCTGTAGCGGACCTCGTCGAGGCTGTAACGCCGGGAGACCCGGGTCAGCGGCGGCGCGGTCAGCGCCTCGTAGATGGTCGCCTCGTCGGCGACTTCGGCGTCGACGATGTAGCGCTCGCGCGGGATCGTCAGCGGCGGCGGCGGCAGGACGACCACCTGATCGACGAAGCGGGTCGGGCGCGGCCGGAAGCCGTTGTCGATGATGATCACCTCGCGGCCGTCCGGATAGCGACGGATGCGCCGCACCAGGCGTCCGTCCGGATCGGTGACGGTGATGATGCGCACGCCGTCGGGCCGATCATAATAGGAGCGGATGAAGCCGCCTTCGTGCACCACCTGGGGCTTGTAGCCGAGGATGGCGAAGCGCTCGGATTCGTCGTGGCGGATGTAGGCCGGGGCACCCTCCTCGCGGATGATGACGCGGCCGGGCTCGCGGACGTAGCGCACGCCACCGTCGACGAAGGTTTCGCGATGCTGGTGGACCTCGGAGACGCCGCGCATCTGGTTCGACAGAATGGCGCCGCCGACCAGACCGACACCGAGGCCGATGGCCGCCGCACCGGCCGGACCGATGCCACCACCGTTACGCCGCACCGGCTGCTGGGGCGGCTGGAAACCGACCGGCGGATTGGGCTGCGGGCCGCCCTGGAACCCACCGGGCCGTTGGCCCTGCATGCCGGGAGCCCCCGGACGCTGCATACCGATGGCCGGCTGGCCCTGCATGCCGGGCGCGCCGGGACGCTGCGTGCCGACGGGCGGCTGCCCCTGCATGCCGGGAGCCCCCGGACGCTGCATGCCGACGGCCGGCTGGCCCTGCATGCCGGGCGCGCCGGGACGCTGCATGCCGACGGGCGGCTGCCCCTGCAGGGCGGGTGCGCCGGGACGCTGCATGCCGACGGCCGGCTGGCCCTGCATGCCGGGCGCGCCGGGACGCTGCTGCAGCAACTGCTGTTGCTGCTGTTGGCGCTGCTGGATCGCCTGCTGGCGCTGCTGCTGGATCTGAAGCTGCTGCTGCTGGCGCTGCTGGATCGCCTGCTGGCGCTGCTGCTGGATCTGGAGCTGCTGCTGCTGGCGCTGCTGGATCGCCTGCTGGCGCTGCTGCTGGATCTGCTGCTGCTGGGCCGCGGCGGGGGCCGCCGGGCGCACCGCCGCGGGGCGAGCCTCCGCCGGCGCAGCGGGGCGCACGGCCGCGGGCGCCATCGGGCGGGCCGGAGCCATGGGACGCGCCGCAGCCGGAGCCATGGGACGCGCCGCCGCCGGAGCCGCGGGGCGGGCAGCCGCCGGGCGGGGTGCCTGCTGTTGGGGCGGGCACTGGGCGCCGACACACTTCTTCGCGGCGGGCATCCCTTGGGCGGACGCCGACTGTCCACCGATCATCAGGGCGGGAATCATCGCACCCGCCAACAACCACGCTCTCAACATCATTTGAGCCTCTCCCGAAACTCTCGCCGCAGATCTCGTCATTCGCTCGGCGCGTCGATGGACGGCCGGCTTCGCGGAGGGTGACAGATGAACGCGCGCCGGCTGAACCACTCCTGAACGGAGATCGCGGCGATCGTTCACGTCGAGCAAAGTCCCGCACTTCGGCAGAAGATCCCGATTCCGTGTGGAATGCGAGATCCGTCTCGGGTTCCCCTGAAAATATTCCATACGCTTCGAACGGGACGCCACTCCGTTCGGCGGCGCGCGACGGGGCGACACGACGAAGGCGCCGAAAACGACGAAGGACCGAAAGGCAAGCCTTTCGGTCCTTCGCTCGGAACGATCCGAATTGGTCGGGCAGAGAGGATTCGAACCTCCGACCCCTTGACCCCCAGTCAAGTGCGCTACCAGGCTGCGCTACTGCCCGTCGATGGTCGTCCCGCGTTCGGCGAATGCGCCTCGGCGTCGGGTTCACCGACGGTCGAAGCGCGTCTCGACGAGAGGCGACTTAGACTGTTTCGCCGGCCCACGCAACACCTTTCCGGGACAGCCGGCCGGCCGCGAGATCGGCGTCGCGATGCGCCTCAGCGCACCTGATCGAGCAGGCGTTTGCACTCGAGCAGTTCGAACAAGGTCGACTGGAGACGGCGGATCTCGTCGCGCGACAACGAGCGGCCCGGGCGAGCGGCGGCGGTCTCCGCCTCGCGTCCCTGACCGTGGCCGGGCCGCAGTCGATCGAGGAACTGACCGAGGCCGGGCCGGCCCCCTTCCTTCGCCTCGGCGGCGGCGGGCACACCATGCGAACCGCCGTTGCGAGGCGGAGCGGCGAGGTCGTCGCCCGGCGAGCGCGGGGCTTCGGCCGATCCGCCGGCTCGAGACTCGTCGATCGGCCGCGGCGTGGCCCGCGACATCGTCGGAGCCGGTCGGTCGACGATGTCGCTCGCCGGTTCGGCTTCGCCGACGCTCGCGAAACGAGGGGCGAAACGCTGTGCCAGTGCCGCGGCGCCGGCCGCCTCGTCTCCGCTGCGGCGGGATTCGGTGGTCACCGGCGGGTGAAGCGGCACCTCGGCCTCGTCGGGGCGCACCATCGGCACGGCGAAATCCGCCTCGCCCGCCTCGCGCGGCCGCCCGGCGGGAACCACGTGATGCGGCGCATAGGGCGAATAGGCGTCGTCGGGCGGCGGTTCGGCCGCCTCGGCGGCGATGTCGTCGTCGAAGTCCTCTTCGAACTCCGGTTCCGCACGGTCGTCGTGACGCGGAGCGCCGACGCCACCGGACGGCGGCGGCTGGGGCGCGCCTTCGCGCCAGACGTTCATGACGAAGCGCACACCCTGCTCCTTCAGGATGCGCTGGACACCGCGAATGGTGTAGCCCTCGCCGTAGAGCAGATGGCGGATGCCCTTGAGCAGGTCGATGTCGTCGGGGCGATAGTAGCGCCGTCCTCCGCCGCGCTTCAGCGGCTTGATCTGGGCGAAGCGTGTTTCCCAGAAACGCAGGACGTGCTGCGGCAGATCGAGGTCGATCGCCGCTTCACTGATGGTGCGAAAGGCGTCTGGGCTCTTGTCCACGGCCTCGGCTCTCACGGAGCGGCCGGCCGTGGCCCGTATCAGCCATCGTCGCCGGCCAGCGACTCGTTGATCTTCTGCTTCAAGACGTTCGACGGCTTGAAGACCATCACCCGGCGCGGTGAGATCGGCACTTCTTCGCCGGTCTTCGGATTGCGTCCGATCCGCTCGCCCTTGGAACGGACGAGGAAGGTCCCGAACGAGGAGAGTTTCACCGACTCGCCCTCCACCAGGCAATCGGAAATCTCACCGAGAACCATTTCGACGAGGTCGGCCGACTCGGTCCGGGACAGTCCCACCTTCTGGTAGACCGCTTCGCACAGATCCGCTCGGGTGATCGTCTTCCCCGCCATGGTTCAGCCTTTCCCTGTCGAATTCGTCGACGCGGCCGTCCCCTCGGATGGGGGTCCACCACGCACGAAAAAGGCGCTTCTTCCGGCGCCCGTCCGAACGAGACGAAAAGTTATTATCTCTCCGACGGATGGTCAACTGCGACGAGGCGCTCGCAGGGGGCGCCGCGACACCTCGGGTTCCCCCGAGAATCCGGGGGATGATCGGCGTCGACGGTGCGCGGAGGCGGCGTCGAGGCCGGATCACCAGCGCAACAGCACCGCACCCCAGGTGAAACCACCACCCATGGCCTCGAGCATCACCATGTCGCCCTTCTTGATGCGGCCGTCCTTGACGGCGACGTCGACGGCGAGCGGAATCGAGGCGGCGGAGGTGTTGCCGTGATCCTGCACGGTCATCACCACCTTTTCGGGCGCGATGCCGAGCTTGCGACCGGTGGCGTCGATGATGCGACGATTGGCCTGATGCGGCACGAACCAGTCGATGTCGTCGCCGCCGAGGCCGGTCTTGTCGAACAGCACCTCGATGACGTCGGCGAGATTGGTCACGGCGTGCTTGAAGACCTCCTTGCCCTCCATGCGGAGATGGCCGGCGGTCTGGGTGGTCGACACGCCGCCGTCGACCCAGAGCTTCTCCTTGTGGCGGCCGTCGGCGCGCAGCGACGAGGCGAGGATGCCGCGGTCGGCGGAAGTTCCCTCGCTCTCGACCGCCTCGACCACCAGCGCGCCGGCGCCGTCGCCGAACAGCACGCAGGTGGTGCGGTCGGTCCAGTCGAGGATGCGCGAGAAGGTCTCGGCGCCGATCACCAGCGCCCGCTTGGCCATGCCGGCCTTGAGTTGGGCGTCGACGGTGGCCAGCGCATAGACGAAGCCGGAGCACACCGCCTGGATGTCGTAGGCGAAGCCGTGGTGGATGCCGAGGCGGCTCTGCACTTCGACGGCGGTCGCCGGGAAGGTGTGATCGGGGGTGGCGGTCGCCACCACCACGAGATCGATGTCCTCGCCCGTCAGACCGGCGTCGGCCAGCGCGGCACGGCCGGCGTGGACGGCGAGATCGGAGGTGTATTCGCCCGGCGCGGCGCGGTGGCGGGCGTGGATGCCGGTGCGTTCGACGATCCACTCGTCCGAAGTGTCGACGATCTCGGCCAGATCGGCGTTGGTGAGGCGCTCGGCGGGCAGATACGAGCCGACGCCGCGGACGACCGTACGAAGGATGCTCACTGTTCACCTCGCGCGTCGCCGTTCGAGCCTTCCGCGAAACCGGCTCGGTGGTAGTGCTGCAGGCCCTGGACGATGCCGCTCGCCAGATCGTTCTTGGCCATGTCGTGGGCGAGTTCGATGGCCGAGGCGAAGCCCTCGGCGTCGGTGCCGCCGTGGCTCTTGATGACGATACCGTTGAGGCCGAGGAAGACGCCGCCGTTCACTTTCCGCGGGTCCATCTTCTCCTTCAGCCGGTCGAAGGCCGACTTGGCGAGGAGATAGCCGAGGCGGGCGAGCCAGGTGCGGGTGAGGCCGGCGCGCAGATATTGGCCGATCTGCTTCGCCGTGCCTTCCGCCGTCTTCAGCGCGATGTTGCCGGCGAAACCTTCGGTCACCACCACGTCGACGACGCCGCGGCCGATGTCGTCGCCTTCGACGAAGCCGAAATAGGCGAGTTCGGGGAGATCGGCCTCCTTGAGCAGGCGGCCGGCCATCTTGACCTCTTCGATGCCCTTGACCTCTTCGACGCCGACGTTGAGCAGGCCGACGGTCGGACGGGGCTTGCCGAAGACGGCCTTGGCCATCGCCGCGCCCATCACCGCGAAGTCGATGAGCTGCTGGGCGTCGGCGCCGATGGTGGCGCCGACGTCGAGGACGATCGACTCGCCGTCGACGGTCGGCCAGATCGCCGCGATCGCCGGGCGTTCGATGCCGGCCATGGTGCGCAGGCAGAACTTCGACATGGCCATCAGCGCGCCGGTGTTGCCGGCGGAGACGCAGACCGCGGCCTCGCCGGTCTTCACCGCCTCGATCGCCTTCCACATCGACGACTTCCAGCGGCCGGCGCGCAGCGCCCGGCTCGGCTTGTCGTCCATGCGGACGACGACGTCGGTGTGGACGATCCGCGCGGCCTCGGCGAGGCGGGGATGGCGGGCCAGGAGGGGCGCGAGGCGCTTCTCGTCGCCGAACAGGACGAAGCGCAGCTCGGGCCGCCGCTCCAGCGCCACCGCGGCGCCGGGAACGACCATGTCCGGTCCGGCGTCGCCGCCCATGGCATCGAGGGAAATGATGATCGGTGTAGGCATCTCGATCCGGTTCGTCGGGCCTCGCCGACGGAGGCGGGACAATACCGCTTTCCGCCGGTCTCGCAACCGCTGTCGTCGCCGTTTCCTCGTTCGCGCCGGCCCATCACGCGAGGTGTTCGGGTCGGCTCCCCTATCATTCCTTCTTCAATCGCGCCAGTGCGGCGAAGGGCGAGAGCTTCTCGCGACCGTCGCCCGCCCCGGCCGTTTCGGCGTCGAAGACCACGCCGGGCTTGCGCGGATAGGGGTCGAGGCCGAGCATGAAGTGCTCGGTGACGATGGCGCCGACGTCGATGACGCCACCCTCGATCGGATCGGGGATGTCGAGCGCCGCGGCGTCGAGATCGATCTCGCCGTTCTCGTCGGGGGCGACCTCGTATTTCGCCATCTCCTCGGGCGGCACGAGCTTGACGTCGATCGCCTCGTCGACGGTGGTGGCGACCGGTTCGAGCGTCACCACACAGGTCTGGGTGAGCTTCGCCGAGACCTTGCCGGTCACCGCGAAGCCCTCTCCCGACCACGGTCTGACCAGGACTTCGGCCGACAGCGCCTCGACCGAGACGATACCGGCGGCCTCGGCGAGCGCGGCACGCTGGCCGGCATCGGCCTCGATGATCACGTGGGTGCCGGTGTGCGGAACCTCGGCGGGGCTCAGAGTGCGGCGGATCGGGTGTTCGGTGTCGGTCATGGTGTGATCCCGGGGGAGTGGGGCGCCGGATCGGGCCAGTCGATGCGACCGGCGAGAAGGCGATCGAGAGTGTGGGTGGCGAGGGCGGCGTCGACCTCGGCGACGTGGGCGGCGAGCGCCGCCGCACCGCCGCGATCCTTCGCCTCGGTGAGAACGTTGCGGGCGAGCGCCTCGGCGAGGGCCTGCCGGTCGCCGGCGGTCAGCGCCGCGTCGTAGGCGCGGATGCGGCCGTTCCAGGCGGCGGCGAGTTTCTTCATGCGTTTCGGCACGGCGACGTCGCCGACGCCCATCTCGCGCAGCGCCCGGTCCATCTCTTCGAAGAAATATTCGATCAGATCCTGGACGCGGCCGCTCAGGGTCTGTGGCTTGCGTCGCCCTTCCGTGGGCAGTTCGCGGTCGAGAGCGGGGTCGGCGCGCAGGCGGCGGACGACCAGGGCGAGATGGAGGACGACCATGTCGAAGCGCGCCGTCGGCGTGTCGGGGACGCCGAAATCGGCATAGAAGTCGGTCCGCCGTGCTTCCGTCACGATCGCCGAATAGAGCGCGACGGTCGACGGCGCGGGACCGCTGCGGAACAGGCCGAAGATCATCGGGACTCCGTGGCGGGTTCGGCCCCGCCGTCAGCTTCGCCGTGCGAGGCACGGCCGTTGTCATCCGACCTAGCGCAGGTTAGGGAAGAAGCCAAGAAGCAGGCTCCGCGGCGACGCCGGGAGCGCGAGACCAACGGTCGCGAGGCGGCCGCCGCTCGAGGAGATGGGTGATGGATCGTCGCAAGTCGAACGCCGGGCGCGGGACGGGTCTCGGACGAGCCGGCGGAAACGCGCTGCGCGGCTTCGCCCTGGCGGTGACGATCGCGACGGCGACGGGTCTGAGCGGCTGCGCCGAGAGCTACCAGCACGGCTACATCGCCCCCGACAACGCGGTCGACCAGGTCCAGGTCGGCGCCTCGCGCGAGCAGGTGCTGCTGATCCTCGGCTCGCCCTCCACCACCGCCACCATCGGCGGCGAGGCCTTCTACTACATCACCCAGAAGGCCAAGCGCTCGGTCGCCTTCCTGCACCAGGCGGTCTACGAGCAGAAGGTGATCGCCGTCTATTTCGACGAGAAGGCGCAGGTGAAAGAGGTCGCCCACTACGGGCTCGAGGACGGCAAGGTGTTCGACTACATCAGCCGCAAGACCAAGACCACCGGCGCCGATTACGGACTGCTGTCGCAGATCCTCAAGGCCAACCCGGCGAACCCGCTCACCTCCAACCAGTGAGGCCGAGGACCGGAGACGCCGAAGCGCCCGGCCTTCGAAGGCGCGCGAATTTCTCATTTGCGTCGGCAGCATGAGAATTTTGCCTCAGGACCGCCATCGGTCGTCTCCAATGGCCGATGGCGTATGGGGATTTCGGGACCCCGCCCCCCGTCGCCGTCGACTTTCGCGCCGCCGCCCCTTCGGGCGGCGGTTTCGTTTTCGGCGAGGGCGACGGGGTGGAGCGCCGACAGCCGACAGCCGACAGCCGACAGCCGACAGCCGATCGCCTCTCTCGAGCGACGGGAGCGACCACAACCTCCGATTAACTGTTTCTCAGAAATATGCCAGAAATTTACGCCGCTTTCATGCGGCGCCGGCTCTAGTCGAGACATTCGATTTCCAATTTGCCACGATCGGACGCCGCGTTGAGATATCAGTTCGAGTTCTTCGTCACCGGATTCCTCGCTCTCGTCGCCGTGGTCCTCTCCGCGACCCACGACCTTCCCTTCATCGCCCCGCACGCCGACGGGGCGGCCTTCGTCGGGATCCACTACCTCGCGCCCACCGTCGCCGCCCTCGCCTGGGCGCTGGTGATGGCGCGCCGAGATCCCCTGGCGTCGATCATGCCGATCGTCGTGTCGATCGGTAGCTACGGCGTGGTGATCTGGCTGCATTTCAACATCAAGCTCTGGGTCCCGGTGATCGAACCGACGACGCACGACGCGCTGTTCCGGGCGAGCGGGGAGGCGATAAGACCGGTGGTCGACGCCGCTTTCGCCGCGCGCAGGGTCCTCGCCGCGGTCCTGCCCTCGATCGACGACTGGTACATCCACGCCTACATCGCGATGTTCTACTTCAGCTTCTTCGTCCACGCGGCGCGGTCGGAACGACATTTTCGCACCGTGTTCCGGGCGGCGCTCGTCCTGCAGGCACTGGGAGCGGTGGCCTATCTGGCGATGCCGGCGATAGGCCCCTTCGTCTACGAAGCCGGGATGAACGCCCTCGCCTCGAACGCCCAGGCGGCGATGATGCAGCTGCGGGAGCAACTCGTGGCGGCGCCCGACGCGGATATCGCCCGCATCGCCGAGGGCGGCCTCTTCGCCGGATTGGCGGCGATGCCGTCGCTCCATGCCGGCGGCGCGTTCCTGTTCCTGATGTTCGCGGCGAAGTGGGAGCGTTGGTTGTTGATCGGTTACATCCCGGTGTTCGTCTTCATCCTGATCGAGGCCGTGGCGAGCAGGTGGCACTACGTCATCGATCTCCCGGTCGGGATCGCCCTCGCCGCCGCAGCGATCGCGTTCACCGCATGGTGCGAGAGCCGCGAGACGACGGCCTCCGTCGCGGTCGAACCGGAGCTCGAGCCAGCTCCTTGAGAACGGCGCGGCGGGAGGCGGACACGTTTCGGGGGGCCGCCCGTCGAGCCGAGGCCGTAGGGTCGAAAAGAGAAAAGCCCCCACGCGAGGTCGTCGCGCGGGGGCTCTTCGTTTTCTCGGCGTCGGCGCCCCGACCCACTCGTTCGTGGCCGGCGGAGGCGGGACGGTCCCGCCTTCGCCTCCTCGCGTCGGCTCAGCCGTGAGCGAGGATCGCCAGCAGCAGCAGGGCAACGATGTTGGTGATCTTGATCGCCGGGTTGACCGCCGGGCCGGCGGTGTCCTTGTAGGGATCGCCGACGGTGTCACCGGTGACCGACGCCTTGTGGGCTTCGGAGCCCTTGAGGTGCTTGACGCCGTCCTTGTCGACGAAGCCGTCTTCGAAAGACTTCTTGGCGTTGTCCCAGGCGCCGCCGCCGGAGGTCATGGAGACCGCGACGAAGATGCCGTTGACGATGACGCCGAGCAGCGAGGCGCCGAGCGCGGCGAAGGCCGAGGCCTTGGAGCCGGACACGGCGAGCACGCCGAAGTAGGCGACGACAGGAGCGAGCACCGGCAGCATCGACGGGATGATCATCTCGCGGATGGCGGCCTTGGTCAGCATGTCGACCGCACGACCGTAGTCGGGACGATCGGTGCCTTCCATGATGCCCGGCTTCTCCTTGAACTGGCGACGGACCTCTTCCACCACCGAACCGGCGGCACGGCCGACGGCGGTCATGGCGACGCCACCGAACAGGTAGGGGATGAGGCCGCCGAAGATCAGACCGGCGACGACATAGGGGTTGGAGAGGTCGAAGGAGACCTGACCCATGCCCTTGAAGTAGGGGTACTTGTCGCCGTTGGCGGCGAAGTGCTGGAGGTCGTTGGCGTAGGCCGCGAACAGCACCAGCGCGCCGAGACCGGCAGAACCGATGGCGTAGCCCTTGGTCACCGCCTTGGTGGTGTTGCCGACCGCGTCGAGCGCGTCGGTGGTCTGACGCACCTCCTTGGGCAGGCCCGCCATCTCGGCGATGCCGCCGGCGTTGTCGGTCACCGGGCCGAAGGCGTCGAGAGCGACGATCATGCCGGCGAGGCCGAGCATGGTGGTCACCGCGATCGCCGTGCCGTAGAGGCCGGCCAGCTGGTAGGTGGAGATGATGCCGGCGACGATGACGATCGCGGGCGCCGCGGTCGACTCGAGCGAGACGGCGAGGCCCTGGATGACGTTGGTGCCGTGACCGGTGACCGACGCCTGAGCGATGGAGACCACCGGGCGCTTTCCGGTGCCGGTGTAGTACTCGGTGATCCAGACGATCAGGCCGGTGACGACCAGACCGATGATGCCCGAGACGAACAGCGCCTTGCCGGTGACGACCTGACCGGCGACGACGCCGATCTCACCCCAGCCGACGGTGAACTGGTTGGCGATGGCGAGGCCGACGATCGACAGCAGGCCGGTGACGATGAGGCCCTTGTAGAGGGCGCCCATGATCGAATTGTTCGAGCCGAGCTTGACGAAGAAGGTGCCGATGATCGAGGTCACGATGCAGACCGCGCCGATCATCAGCGGGTAGAGCATGGTGGCGGCCAGCGACGGGGCGGTGGCGAAGAAGATCGCGGCGAGAACCATGGTGGCGACGACGGTCACCGCATAGGTCTCGAACAGGTCGGCGGCCATACCGGCGCAGTCGCCGACGTTGTCGCCGACGTTGTCGGCGATGGTGGCCGGGTTGCGCGGATCGTCCTCGGGGATACCGGCCTCGACCTTGCCGACGAGGTCGGCGCCGACGTCCGCACCCTTGGTGAAGATGCCGCCGCCGAGACGGGCGAAGATCGA